>DASYVA010000078.1 GCA_036000645.1 Candidatus Methylomirabilis sp. | reverse complement strand
GGTCCACGTCGCAGAAGACCGGCCTCGCCCCGAGGTAGCTCACCGCCTCGGCCGTCGCGATGAAGGTGAAGGCCGGCAGGATGACCTCGTCCCCGGGCCCGATCCCCGCCGCCCTGAGCGCCAGGTGCAGGGCATCCGTTCCGGAGGCCAGCGCCACGGCGTGGCGGCAGCCGCAGTAGGCGGCGACCTCGGCCTCGAGCGCCTCCCCCTCGCTCCCGAGGATGAATGCCCCGCTCGCGAGGACGCGAGCGATGGCGGCATCGACTTCGCCCCGGATTTCCCCGTACTCGGCCTGGAGGTCCAGGGGGGGAATCGTCGTCTCTGCAGTCATGCTCCGACCTTTAATGGCAAAGACTTACGGGGTGCAAGAGCCTTGCCAAACACTCGCCGAGCCGGGCCGGCTGGCGAGCACTCCGTCCGATAGCCCACCGCCGGGCCTCAGGCGGCCACCGTAACAGGAAAACCTCATCCCGACAAGCAGTTACCGTTGGGGGGGCGTGCCGAGGGCGGCCACGAGGGCCTCGGCGAGGGCGGGGATGGTATGGGCCGCCGGGAGGATGTCGGGGTGCAGCCCGTGACGGCGCGCCGCCTCGGCCGTCACCGGGCCGATGCAGGCAATCCGGACACCGTTGAGGGAGGTCGGGAGGTCCTCTCCCTTGAGCATTTCGACGAAGTTCTCGACGGTCGAGGAGGAGGTGAACGTGACGGCGGCAACGCGTCGCCCCTTCAGGGCCTCCCTGAGGGCGGCTGCGGCCGTGGCGTCGGGGACCGTCCGGTAGACCGGGATCACGTCCACCGTGGCGCCGCGCCGCCGGAGCTCCTCCGGGAGGGTCTCCCGGGCGACCTCGGCGCGGGGGAGGAGCAGGCGCTTGCCGGCAACCGGCTCGTTCCCGAGAGCCGTGAGCAGCCCCTCCGCTGTGAACTCCTCCGCGACCCGGTCCGCCCGCATGCCGTAGGCGGCGAGCGCCTCGGCGGTGGCGGGGCCGATCGCGGCGAGGCGGCAGGACCCGAGCGCCCGCCAGTCCAGACCGCGCGCGCCGAGCCGCTCCGCGAAGGCCCGGACCCCGTTGGCGCTGGTGAAGAGGACCCACGCGTAGCGGTCGAGGTGGGCCAGCGCCTCATCCAGGGGGGCCCAGGAGGGCGGGGGCTCGAGGGCGATGGCGGGGGCCTCGAGGACCTCCGCCCCGGCGGCTTCGAGGAGGCGGGCGAAGACGCTCGCCTGCTCGCGCGCCCGGGTGACCACCACGGTCTTCCCGAAGAGGGGCTTGCGTTCGAACCAGTTGAGGACCTTCCGGAGGCCGACCACCTCGCCCACCACCGTGATGGCGGGCGGGGAGAGCCCCGCCGCCTCCACCTTCTGGACGATGTCCGCCAGGGACCCGACGACGGTTTGCTGCCGAGGTGTCGTTCCCCAGCGGATGACCGCGACCGGGGTCTCCGGCGAGCGCCCCTGGGCGATGAGCTGCCGCGCGATCGTGGGGAGGGTCCCGACGCCCATCAGGAAGACCAGGGTCCCGATCCCTCGAGCCAGAGCCTCCCAGGAGACACCGGACTCCTCCCGCATGGGGTCCTCGTGGCCGGTCACGAAGGCGACCGTGGAGGTCAGGTCCCGGTGGGTGAGGGGGATGCCGGCGTAGGCCGGGACGGCCACGGCCGACGTGACCCCCGGGACGACCTCGAAGGGGCAGCCGACGGCGGCGAGTGCCTCCGCCTCCTCCCCCCCGCGTCCGAAGATGAAGGGGTCCCCCCCCTTGAGGCGCGCCACTACCTGCCCGGCCCGGCAGCGCGTGACGAGCAGGCGATTGATCTCCTCCTGGGGCATCCCCGGTGCCCCCCCCCGCTTCCCGGCGAAGATCCGCTCGGCATCCGCCCGGGCGTGCCGGAGCAGCGCCGGGTTGGCCAGGGCGTCGTAGATCACGACGTCAGCCTCCTCCAGGCAGGCTTTCCCCCGGAGGGTGAGGAGGCCGGGGTCCCCCGGTCCCGCGCCGATGAGATAGGCCTTGCCCATCCCCGGCATGGCGCTTATCCCCCCTCCCCCGCCAGCTCGCGGAGGATCCGGTCGGCTCCCCGGGCCAACAGGCGCTCGGCAAGGGCCGTCCCGAGGAACTCGGCCTCCAGCGCGGCGCCGGTCAACTCGTCCCGAACGAGCGCCTTCCCGTCCGGCCGGGCCACGAGGCCTGCGAGGGTGAGAAGCTCCCCCCGCACGGTCCCGTAGGCGGCGATGGGGACGTTGCAGCTTCCCCCCAGGCGCTTGAGGAGGGCCCGTTCCGCCGTCACGGCGATCCGGGTGGGGCCATCCTCGAGGACCGCCACGAGGGAGGCGGTCGCGCGATCGTCCCCGCGAATCTCGAGGCCGAGTGCCCCCTGGCCCGGGGCAGGGAGGGAGACCTCCAGGGGGAGGGGGATCGCCTTCTCCGGCTCGAGGCCGAGCCGCCTGAGGCCTGCCGCCGCGACCACGACCCCGTCGAGGCTCTCTTCCCCGAGCTTCCGGAGGCGCGTGTCCAGGTTTCCCCGGAGGGGGACCACGGAAAGGTCCGGGCGCCGATGGAGGAGTTGGGCCTGCCGCCGCAGGCTGCTGGTGCCGACCCGCGCCCCCGGCCGCAGGTCCTCCAGGGAACGGGCCTCCCGGGCCACCAGGACATCCCCCCCCTCCTCCCGGGCCGTGATGGCTCCGAGCACGAGGCCGCGGGGCAGGAGGGTGGGGAGGTCCTTCATGCTGTGGACCGCCAGCTCGATCCCCCCCGTGAGCAGGGCCTCCTCGATCTCCTTGACGAAGAGTCCCTTCCCCCCGACCTTCGCCAGGGGGACATCCTGGATCCTGTCCCCGCTCGTCCGGATCACGGTGAGCTCTACCCGCAGGCCCGGGTGGGCGCCCTCGAGGCCCGCGGCCACCCCCCGGCTCTGGGCCAGCGCGAGCGGGCTCCCCCGCGTCCCCATCCGGAGGGTCGCCCGACCGGCCCGGGCCGGGGCCGAGGCGCCATCCGCGCTCATGCGGTCATGGCTCCTGCTCCTCCAGGCCGAAGAGGCGCCGGAGGGCGCTGATGGTGATGTGGCCGTCCCGGCGCGCCGACTGCCGCTTCAGCTCGATCATCGGGTGGTGGAGGACCTTGTTCACGATGCTGTGAGCCAGCTGGCGGACGACGGCCTGCTGCTCCGGCGGCAGATCGGCTAACCGGTGCAGGGCCTTGCCCAGCTCCTGGTCCCGGATCGCCTCGACCTTCTCCCGGAGCGTCTGGATGGTAGGGACCACGTCCAGGCTTCCCAGCCACTGGGTGAAGGCTTCCACCTCCCGCTCCACGATGGCCTCGGCCAGGGTGGCTTCCTGCTCCCGCAGCTTCTGGTTGGCCGCCACGACCGTCTCGAGGTTGTCGATGTTGTAGAGGTAGACGTTGTCGATGGCGTTGACGTCGGCCGCGATGTCGCGGGGCACGGCAATGTCAATCAAGAAGAGCGGGCGCTGCCGCCGGGCCCGGATGATCTGCTCCACGTCGGCCCGGGTGAGGAGGGGGTGGGGGGCGGCGGTGGAGGCGATGACGATGTCCGCGCCGAGGAGCTCCTCCTTGAACCGGTCGAACCGAACCGCCCGCCCGCCGAGCCGGCCAGCCAGCTCGAGGGCCCGCTCGTAGTGCCGGTTGCTGACCAGGATGGCGGAGACCCCCTCCTCCTTGAGGTGGTGCGCGGCCGCCTCCGACATCTCCCCCGCCCCCAGGACCAACACGGTCCGCCCCGCGAGGAGGCCGAAGATCTGCCGGGCCAGCTCGATGGCGACGGTGGCCACGGAGACCGGGGAGGCCCCCACGGCGGTCTCCGTCCGGATCCGCTTCCCGACCCGGAGCGCGCGTTCCATCAGGGCGGCCAGGACGGGACCCACGGCCCCGGCGGCCACGGCCGCCTGGTAGGCGTCCTTCACCTGCCCGAGGATCTGCGGTTCCCCCACCACCAGGCTGTCCAGGCTGGCGGCCACCCGGAAGGCGTGCCGGACGGCGCCGGCGGCAGTGTGGCGGTAGAGGTGGTCGGCGAAGGCAGCCGCCGGCAGGCGCGCCCGGGCCGCCAGGAGCGCCTCGATCGCCTGCCGGGCCGCCCCCACCTCGTCCACGACGGCGTAGACCTCCACCCGGTTGCAGGTGGAGAGGAGGAGGCGCTCCAGGATCGAGGGCTCCTTCCCCAGGGCCTCCAGCGGGGCCGCCAGGTCGGGGGTGGGGACGTGCAGCCGCTCCCGGAGCTCGAGAGGGGCTGTCTTGTGGTTGCAGCCGACGACCAGGATCTCCATGGTTAGTTCAGGCGGGGTGGGCCCATGAGGCTCACGCCGAGGAAGGTAAAGAGGACGGCACCGAACCCCACGATGGAGAGGATGGCCGCCTTGCGGCCGCGGATGCCCTTGTTCAGCCGGGCCAGGAGGAGGAGGCCGTAGATCATCCAGGTGAGGAGGGACCAGGTCTCCTTCGTCCCCCAGATCCAATAGGCGCCCCAGAGCTGCTTTCCCTGCAGGGAGCCGAGGATGATCCCCAGGGTCAGGAGGGGGAAGCCGAGCCACAGCGCCTGGTAGGCGGCCGCGTCCAGCACCTCCAGGGGGGGGAGCCGGAAGGCGAGGGGGCCCGGCGCCTTCGCCTTGAGCTGCCGCTCCTGCACCAGGTACATCAGCCCCACGCCGAAGATGAAGGCAAAGGCCGCCGATCCCAGCATGACCAGCGTGACGTGGATCCAGATCCAGGCGTTCTGGGCGGCCGCCCGGGCGACCTCGCGGGGGAGGAGCGCGGCGGCCCCGGTGAAGCCGGCCACGAGGGGGAGGAGGAAGGCACCGACCAGGCGGTTGCCGGAGCGGATCTCGGTCGTCAGGGAGAGCAGGGCCAACGCCCAGGCGGAGAAGGAGAGGGCCTCCCCCAGATTTCCCAGGGGGGGCCGGCCCATCTCGACCGTCTCGAGCGCGAAGCTGAGGGCGTGCAGGAGGACCCCGGCGACCGTCAGCCGGGTGGCGGCCCGCGCCAGCGGGAGCCGCCGCGTGGCCAGGAATCCCACGGCGGCGGCACCGGCAGCGAGGTAGGCCACGAAGGCGAGGGCGAAGGCGGCCCCGCTCACGGGCGCTCCGGGGCCGCGGGAGCCGCCTCGCGCAGCAGGGACGCCAGCCGCGTTCGCGCGGCCTGCTCCCCCCCCTCCCGGAGTGCCCGGTGGAGGTCTTCCGGGAGGCGGGTCAGGAGGTCGTGGCGGCGCTTGGGATCCGGTACCCCCCGCAGGACTTCCCGCCGCGCCTCTCCCAGCAGGCGGGCCAGCGCGGCGTACTCCTCCCCCACCTTCTCCTCCAGCTCCGCCCGCAGCCGCCTGGCCAGGGCGGGACTGGCGCCGCCGGTGGAGACGGCCACGGCGAGATCGCCCCGCTTCAGGGTGGAGGGGACCAGGAAGGTGCTACGGGAAGGATCGTCGGCCACGTTGACCGGGATGCCCGCCGCCTCCGCGGCCGCCGCCACGGCGGCGTTGACCGCCGGCTCGTCGGTCGCCGCGAAGGTGAGGAAGGCCCCCTCCAGGTCGGCTGGCGCGAACGGACGACTCCGGTGGACCAGGTGCCCGGCCGCCGCCTCTGCGGCGAGGGCCGGCGTGAGGGTGGGGCTGACCACCCGGACCAGCGCCCCCTGTTCGAGGAGGCCGCGGACCTTCCGCTCCGCCACGGCCCCCCCGCCGACCACCAGGCAGAGCCGCCCCCGCACCTCGACGAAGATGGGGTAGCCGTGGGCCATCCGGATACGCCTTCACTTGCCCCGCCGGGGGCTCCCCTCCAGGAGGCCCTTCACCTCCGCCACGAACTCGTTCACGTCCTTGAACTGGCGGTACACGGAGGCGAACCGGACGTAGGCCACCTCGTCCAGGTCGTGGAGCCGCCGCATGATGCGCTCGCCGATTTCGGTGGAGGTGATCTCCCGGTCCGGCTTCTCCGCCAGGAGCGCCTCCACATCGTCCACGATGGCCTCCAGCTGGTTCACGCTGACCGGGCGCTTCTGGGTCGCCTTCAGCAGGCCGCTCAGGATCTTGTGCCGGTCGAAGGGCTCGCGCCGCCCGTCCTTCTTCACGACCATGAACTGGATCTCCTCGATCCGCTCGTAGGTGGTGAAGCGCCGGTGGCAGTGGAGGCACTGGCGGCGGCGGCGGATGACCTCCCCGTCTCGCCCCTCCCGGGAGTCCACCACCTTTTCCGTGTTGCTCCCGCAGAAGGGGCACCGCACGGGGGCCTCCGGAGCCTAGGCCTTCGCCGCGCGGGCGAGGCGCTCGGGGTAGAGGGGGAACGCCTGGCAGAGTTCCCGCACCTTGGCCGCCACGTGCGCGAGCCGGGCGGTATCCTCCACGTCTTGCAGCACCTCCGCGATGAGCTGCCCGATGAGGCGCATCTCTTCCACCCCCATCCCCCGGGTGGTGACGGCCGGCGTGCCGATCCGGATGCCGCTGGTCACCGCCGGCGGTTGCGGGTCGAAGGGGATGGCGTTCTTGTTCACGGTGATCCCGGCCCTCCCCAGGGCCGCCTCGGCCACCTTCCCGGTGAGCCCCTTCGGCCGGAGGTCCACCAGTATCAGGTGGGTGTCCGTCCCCCCCGCCACCAGGCGGAACCCCTGGCGGTGGAGCTCCTCCGCGAGCGCCGCGGCGTTGGCCACGATGCGGCGCTGGTACGCCTTGAACTCGGGAGTCAGGGCCTCCTTCAGGGCCACGGCCTTCGCCGCGATGATGTGCATGAGGGGCCCGCCCTGCATGCCCGGGAAGAGCATCTTGTTGATGGCGGGGGCGTAGGCGGCCTTGCAGAGGATCATCCCCCCCCGGGGGCCGCGGAGCGTCTTGTGGGTGGTGGTGGTGACGAGCTCCGCCAGCGGCACCGGGCTCGGGTGGAGACCGGCCGCGACCAGTCCGGCGATGTGGGCGATGTCCGCCACCAGGACCGCCCCCACCTTGTCCGCCACCTCCCGGAACCGGCCGAAGTCGAGCGTGCGCGGGTAGGCGCTCCCCCCGACCATGATCAGCTTGGGGCGGACCTCCTCCGCGCTCTTCGTCAGGGCGGCGAAGTCCACCTGCTCGGTCGTGGGGTCCACGCCGTAGGGGACGATGCGGAAGAAGCGGCCGGAGAAGTTGACCGGGCTCCCGTGGGTGAGGTGACCCCCGTGGGAGAGGTTCAGGCCCATCATGGTGTCGCCCGGCTGCAGGACGGCGAAGTAGGCCACCATGTTGGCCTGGGACCCGGAGTGCGGTTGGACGTTGGCGTGCTCGGCGCCGAAGAGCGCCTTCGCGCGGTCGATGGCCAGCTGCTCGGCCTCATCCACGAACTCGCAGCCGCCGTAGTAGCGCTTCCCCGGGTACCCCTCCGCGTACTTGTTGGTGAGAGGGGAACCGGCGGCCTCCATCACCGCCTCGCTCACGAAGTTCTCGGAGGCGATCAGCTCCAGGCCGTCGGCCTGGCGCGCCGTCTCCCGATCGATGATGGCCGCGATCTCCGGATCTACCTCGCGGAGCCGCATCCCCGCGCCCCTCCTCTTTGTGCTGGCCGCACCGTCCGCCCGCCGTCTCATGGAGCTTCCAACCGCTCCCGCAGATCCCTGGGGACGGTGAAGAGCCGCCCGTGGATCTGCGGCGAGTAGAACCGCAGCCCCCCCGGCTCGGCCGCCGCCCGGGAGAGGCGCGCCGCGAACCGCTCCTCCAGGAGGGCCGGATCCGGGTAGAGTGACTCCCGGCTGGCCGCCGCCACCAGGAACCCCCACTCCGCCCGGAAGGAGGGGATGTAGGTGGTGTAGGACCGGCAGTGGGGGAAGATGAGCTGGAGGGCTCGCCGGATGGCGGCGTGCCCCTCCCAGTCCCCCGGGTTGAGCTCGAGCGCCTGCAGGGCCAGGATCCCCGGCTCGCGGAGCCGGGAGCGGATGGTCCGGTAGACCTCGGGACCAAAGTCGGCGGTCACCGGATCGGTGATGTCCAGCACGATCACGTCGAAGCTGCCCGCTTCCTCCCGGAGGTAAACGCGGCCGTCCTCGTGCAGGAGCTGGACCCGCGGGTCGTCGAAGGCGCCCCGGTGCCACTCGGGGAGGTGCTCCCGGCAGAGGGCCACGATCTCCTCGTCCAGGTCCACCATGACCGCCTCCTGGACGGACCGGTGCCGGAGGACCTCCCGGAGCGTCGCGCCCTCCCCGCCTCCGATGATGCAGACCCGCCGGGGAGCCGGGTGCATCAGCATGGCGGGGTGGACCAGCGCCTCGTGGAAGATGTGCTCATCCAGGGCGGCCGACTGGATCTTCCCGTCCAGGATGAGCATCGTGCCGAACTTGGCGGTCTCCAGGATTTCCACGACCTGAAACTTAGTCCGCCCGAAATAGCGCGCGTGCTGGTAGGCGTAGGCGTGCGCCTCGTGCTCGTCGATCCGGTCAATCAGCCAGTGCCAGGTCCGATCGAGCGTCATGGCGAACCTCGCGGCGGGCGGCGCGGGATCCGGGATCTGGCGGCGCCGGATGCGCCCGGGAGGAAGGCGGCGAGGCCTCCTCGCCGCGGCGGACGGCAGGAGGGCGGGGTCCCAAAAGTTCGCAAAAAGCCTCGCAGAAACGCAGGAATTCTACGGGAGGGGGGCCGGATTGTCAAGGAGGAAGGGGCCGGGATGTAGAGAGCACATGATCTGACCGCTCCCGAGAGCACGTGAACTGACCGCTCCCCAACGAGCCTGGGGTGTGGCCCAATGGCCAGCCAGGAGGTTGGCCATGGGCTATCCCCCCGAGGTGGTGGAGC
>DASYVA010000077.1 GCA_036000645.1 Candidatus Methylomirabilis sp. | reverse complement strand
GGCCCGGCACACGGGTGCGAGCGTGAGTCATAGGTCCAATTCGTTGGAACCTCTCTAGGTCATGTTCCAGAAGATCCTCATCGCCAATCGGGGGGAGATCGCGCTTCGGGTCATCCGGGCCTGCCGCGAGATGGGGATCCGCTCCGTGGCCATTTATTCCGAAGGGGACCGCGATTCGCTGCACGTGGCGATGGCTGACGAGGCGATCTGCATCGGCCCGCCGGAGTCCGCCCAGTCGTACCTGAACATCCCCCGCATCATGAGCGCTGCCGAGATCAGCAAGGCCGACGCGATCCACCCGGGCTACGGCTTCCTGGCGGAGAATCCGCACTTCGCCGAGGTCTGCCAGGCCTGCAAGATCGCCTTCGTCGGGCCGGGGCCGGAGAGCATCCGCCTGATGGGCGACAAGGCCCAGGCCCGGCAGACCGTCGCGGCCGCACGGGTCCCGGTCGTCCAGGGAAGCACCCTGACCGTGGGGAGCCCCGAGGAGGCGCGCACCGTGGCCGCGGAGATCGGCTACCCCGTGATCATCAAGGCTGCGGCGGGAGGCGGGGGCAGGGGTATGCGCATCGTCCACGCCGAGGCCGACCTGGCCAGGGCCCTGCAGACCGCGCAGGGCGAGGCGGGGGTAGCCTTCGGGAACCCGGCCGTCTACATTGAGCGGTACGTGCGCAATCCCCGCCACGTGGAATTCCAGATTCTGGCGGATGCCCACGGGCAGGTCCTGCACCTGGGAGAGCGGGACTGCTCCATCCAGCGCCGCCACCAGAAGCTGATCGAAGAGTCCCCGTCCCCGGCCATGACGGCAACGCTGCGGGAGGCGATGGGGGGGGCGGCGGTGGCCTCGGCCCGGGCCGTGGGGTACGTCAATGCCGGGACCATCGAGTTCCTCCTGGACGAGGACGGCCGGTTCTACTTCATGGAGATGAACACCCGCATCCAGGTGGAGCACCCGGTGACGGAAGAGGTGGTGGGAATCGACCTGGTGAAGCTCCAGATCCGCATCGCGGCCGGGGAGCACCTCCCCTTCCGCCAGGAGGAGGTCGTCCTGCGGGGCCATGCCATCGAGTGCCGGGTGAATGCCGAGGACCCCGAGGAGTTCCTCCCGTCGCCGGGAAAGATCACCACCCTGCGGCTCCCGGGGGGGCCGGGCATCCGGGTGGACACCCACGCCTACGCCGGCTACACGATCCCACCCTATTACGATTCCCTGGTGGCCAAGCTGATCGCCCACGGGCAGGACCGGGCCGAGGCCCTCAGTCGGATGCGGCGGGCGCTCCAGGAGTTCGTCGTCCAGGGGATCAGGACCACCATTCCGTTCCACCTGCGGGTGATGGACCACCCCGACTTCGTCAAGGGCGCGGTGTCCACCAACTTCCTCGAGCGCCTCACCGAGGCCAGCGCCTAGACCCATGGCGTTCCCGCGGGACCCTGCGCACGCCCTCTGTGTCATCACAGACGAGGTCGTGTCGGGGCGGAGCCACGAGGCGATCGGGGAAGCGGCCCTCCGGGGAGGCGCCCGGTTCCTCCAGCTCCGGGAGAAGCGAGGCGACCTGCGACGGCTTCTCGAGGCCGCCCGGACGCTGGCGGCGGCCTGCCGGGACGCCGAGGCGCTCCTCGTGATCAACGATCGCTTGGACGTGGCGCTGGCCGCCGGGGCGGATGGGGTCCACCTGGGGCAGGAGGACCTCCCGGCAGTGCTCGCCCGGCCGCTCCTGGGACCGGATCGGCTCCTCGGGATCTCGACGAACCGACCGGAGGAGGCATCGGAGGCAGAGGGGGCGGGAGCCGATTACGTGGGGGCGGGTCCTGCCTACGCGACAGGGACCAAGGAACGGATCCGCCCCGTCCTCGGCTCGGAGGGGCTCCGGCGGATCCGGGCAGCTACCCGACTCCCGGTCTTCGCGGTAGGTGGGATCACCCTGGACCGGGTGCCGGAGGTTCTGGAGGCCGGTGCCGACGGCGTAGCGGTGGTCTCGGCCATCGCGGCGGCCCCCGACGTGGCCGCCGCGACCCGCGCCTTCCTGGAGGTCCTGGCGGCGCACTACGGCCGACGGAGCGAACTCTGGCCCCAAAAATCCTGTTGACGGTCCAGCCAACGCTGGGCTATATTCCGCCACGCTTTCCAGAGGTCGGAAACATCCTTTGAGCACACCCCACTAGGTCGGTCTTTCGGGCCGGTCGCTTCCTGCGGTTCGGGTGTCCCGCTGTCCGGAGCTCCCCTGGGGTGGGAGGATGTCGTGTCCCCCGCGGGCGTCCCTCCAGAGCCCCGGGTCCCGACCGGCCCCGGACCGAAGGGGACGCGCCGGGCGAGCGTCTATATGGTATATGGCGGCGGGCGACGTCCTCCGGTCTGAGGCCCCCGTGGCGGCTCACCTCCGCCTGCTGTCGGTGGAGACGGCAGGAGCGGTGGAGGAAGCAGCGGCGGTCCTGCGGGCGGGCGGCTTGGTGGTGTTCCCAACCGACACGCTCTATGCCCTGGGTGCTGATCCGCTGAATGGGGAGGCGCTCCGGCGGCTCGTCCGGGCAAAGGGAAGTCGGGGCAAGGCCATTCCGCTGCTGCTTCCGGGGCCGGAGGCCCTGGGGGAAGTGGCGTCCGAGGTGCCGGGGCTCGCCCTGGTGCTCGCAAGCCAGTTCTGGCCCGGTCCCCTGACCCTCGTCGTTCGGGCCCGGCCGGGCTTGCCCGAGGTCCTCACCGGCGGCACAGGGACCGTCGGTGTCCGGGTCCCCGCCGGGCCGGTGGCGCTTGGCCTCCTGCGGACGCTGGGGGGTCCGGTGACGGGGACAAGCGCGAACCGGACGGGCGAGCGCGCGCCCCGGCAAGTGGAAGATGTGGCCGCAGAGTTCGCGGCTCACCTGGATCTTCTCCTCGACGGGGGCGCATGCCCGGTGGGGGTTCCCTCGACGGTCCTCGACCTCACGACGGATCCCCCCTGCGTGCGGCGGATCGGGGCGGTACCGGTGGCGATCCTGCGGCGGATGGAGGGGTTGCAGCGGCTGGGGGAGCCGGCCTGAGCCTCCCCGGCTTGACTTGCCCGCGGGGGCAGGGTAGGGTTAGCCCGCGGTGGGCCACGTGGCCCTGGTGAAGGAGGTGAGAGACGAGATCGGAGCGGCGCGTACACGCTGGTCTTGGGGTAACCGCTGAACAAGGGAGAGGAATATGGTGAACGGGAGACTCGTACGGTCCCTGATCGCGCTGGCCGCAGGGATCGCGCTTCTGGCCGGGCCGTCGGCAGAGGCCCAGCAAACCATTAAGATCGCCACCCAGAGCCCCCTCTCGGGAGAGCAGGCAGCCCTGGGGGAGGGGATCAAGCTGGGGACCCAGCTGGCCGTTGAGAAGTTCAAGGGCCCCCTGGAGAAGATGGGCTTCAAGGTCCAACTGGTGCCATTCGATGACCAGGCCAAGCCGGACGTGGGCGTGGCCAATGCCAAGAATATCGTGGCCGACCCCGACATCCTCCTGCTCATCGGCCACCTGAACTCGGGCGTGGCCCTGCCCTCCTCCGAGGTCTACAAGGAAGTGGACCTGGCCATGATCTCCCCCGCCAACACGAACCCCCTCATCACGGACCGGAACTACAAGAACGTGAGCCGGGTGTGCGGGCGGGACGATGTCCAGGGGGATGTGGGGGCCACCTTCGCGAAGGAGCAGTTGAAGGTCAAGAGCGCCTACGTCCTGCACGACAAGACCCTCTACGGCCAGGGCGTGGCCGAGTTCTTCCGCGACAAGTCCAAGAAGCTGGGCATCGAGGTCCTGGGCTTCGAGGGGACCGAGGAGAAGGCGAACTTTGACCCCATCATCACGCCCATGAAGGCCCAGAATCCCCAGCTGATGTACTTCGGGGGAATTTACAATCAGGCGGCGGTGTTGCTGAAGCAGGCGCGTGAGAAGGGGATGACAAAGACCATCTTCCTTGGGCCGGATGGGATGGACTCCTCGGAGATGGTGAAGATCGCCGGCAAGACAGCGGTGGGGATGTACTACACCACCGTCGTGGGGCCGCCCACCATCTACCCCGAGGCCAAGGGGTTCATCGCTGACTACAAGAAGCAGTTCGGAAAGGACCCGGAGCCCTTCGCCGCCCAGGCCTATGACTCGACAGCCCTGGGCTTGAAGGCCATCGAGGCCGCCGTCAAGGCAGCGGGAAACAAGAAGCCGACGCGCGCGACGGTTTCGGCCGAAGTCCGGAAGGTGAGGAACTTCAAGGGGATCACCGGGGCCATCACCTTCGACGAGAAGGGGGATCCGGCGAAGGCCAAGTATTTCATCATCCAGGTGGTTTCGGATGACCCGGGGAAGTGGGGGCAGAACAAGCTGATCAAGACCCTCGAGATCGCTGCCCCGGCGATGAAGAAGATGTAGCCTGAGGCTTGCCACAACACTAGGGGGGCGGGCGACCGCCCCCCTAGTGTTGCCGGGCCACCGGAGCACGCATGGAAGTTGCCATCGGCATGTTTCCCCAGGTGCTGGTGGATGGGCTCATCCTGGGCTTCATGTACGCCCTCATTGCCCTCGGCTACACGATGGTGTACGGGGTCCTGCAGCTCATCAACTTCGCCCATAGCGAGATCTTCGTGGTGGGGGCCTTTATCGGGGTGGAGATCCTCCTGGGGCTGAAGGCGGCCGGGTGGCTGGGGAGCGTGCCCCCCCTCCTCCTGATCCTCCTGCTGGTGGCGGCCGGCATGGCGGCCAGCGGTCTGCTGGCGGTGGGGGTGGAGCGCGTCGCCTACCGGCCCCTCCGGGGGGCCCCCCGCCTCGTCCCGCTCATCTCGGCCATCGGCGTCTCCTTCTTCCTGCAGGATGCCGTCCGCCTGCTGGAGAGCCTCTGGCGCAACGCCTTCTACCTCGTCTATCCCCCGGTGGACTTTTTTGACATCCGGATCCACTTCGGTGAGATCTTTGACATCTCCCTCAAGTCCATCATCGTGATCGTCGCCGCGATCGGGATGCTCATCTGCCTGACCCTCATCGTCAACCGGACCAAGATGGGCAAGGCCATCCGGGCCGTGGCCGAGGACCAGGCCACCGCCAGCCTCATGGGCATCAACGTGAACCGCATCATCTCGCTCACCTTCTTCATCGGTGGCGCGATGGGGGGCGCGGCCGGGGTCCTCTTCGGCGTCCAGTATAGCCTCATCAACCCCTACACGGGCTTCATCCCGGGCATCAAGGCCTTCACGGCAGCCGTCCTGGGCGGCATCGGGAATATCCCCGGCGCCATGGCCGGCGGCCTGGTCCTGGGACTCCTGGAGGCCTTCTCCGCCTCTTACCTCTCCCTGCTGACGGGCGGGGCCTTCGGGGCCGAGTACAAGGACATCCTGGCCTTCTCCCTCCTGATCGTGATCCTCATCTTCCGCCCCCGGGGGCTGCTAGGAGAGGTGGTGGCCGAGAAGGCCTAGGGCACGGCCGATGCGCAAGGCGATCACCCTCTTCTGGGAGCTGGACCCCCTGGGCTGGCGGCGGTGGCCCCCCGCCCGCTTCCTCGCGGTGACGACCTTCATCGCCTTGAGCAGCACCCTCGTCTACCTCTTCCCGCGCTCCGTC
>DASYVA010000076.1 GCA_036000645.1 Candidatus Methylomirabilis sp. | reverse complement strand
AGGCCGGGTATGCGTAGTCCGCCGCCATCCGTGTTCCCCTTGCCGTGCGCGACGAAGCGGCAGGTCCGCCGCCGCCAGCCGGGCGGGCGCGACCTGCGGGAGGGCGAGTGGTCTTGAGGGCGGAGCTTACACGAAAAATGCCCTCGAGAGGGCATCATGCGCGCTGCCTTCGAACCGCCGGCCGCGCACCTTGTGAAAACGCACGCAAAACTATCTTTTGTGTACCATCCGCGTTCTCAGGCTGTCAAGGGGAAAGAGGCCGCGGAGGCGCGCTGGTGGGCCTTTCGGTGCAGATCCCCTGTGCCCGCTCTGGTCCGACCCTCCCTCGTCCCGGGTATCCGGGAGCTGTTTACGCCGCTTCGACCAGCATCGCGGCGTGGCGCACGGTCAGGACCGGGCAGGGGGCCATCCGGACGACCCGCTCCGCCACGCTCCCCATGAGGGCGTGCACCAGGCCCGTCCGCCCGTGGGTCCCCATGACGACGAGATCCGCCTTCCGGTCCCTCGCCACCCGCGCGATCTCCAGGAAGGGAACGCCCCGGGTCACCAGGACGTCGGCCTTCACCCCCGCAGCCGCGGCCGCCAGCGCCCGCAGCTTCGCCTCCGCCTCCCGCCGCTGGGCGGCGAAGATCTCCGCCCACTGCTCCGCCGCCAGGAAGGTTTCGGGGGTCATGCTCGGGGTGGGGACGACGTGCAGCAGGAGGAGCACGGCTCCGAGCTGCTCCGCCATCTGGAGGGCCTGGGGCCAGGCCGCCGCGGCGTTCTCGGAAAAGTCGGTCGGGTAGAGGATCAATCGGATCTTCATCGCTTTTCCCCCCTTGCGGCGGCCCCTTCAGGCCGCCTCGCGCAGCTCCGGGGGCCGAACGGTCAGGACCGGGCAGGGTGCCGTCCGCAGGACCTGCTCGGCGACGGAGCCCATCAGGACCCGGCGGAGGCCCGTCCGCCCATGGGTGCCGGTCACGATCATGTCTGCCCCCTTCATGGCGGCGGTCCTGGCGATTTCCTCGGCCGGGACCCCCGGCACGACCAGGACCTCCGCGTGCAGGAAGCGACGGACCTCGTCCGGCACCATCCGGCGGTATTGTTCCCGCACGCTCGCCTCGAGATCGCTGTAGATCAGGTCCACCGGGTGGCGCGGCTGATGGGCCAGGACCAGCTCATCCAGTTCCTTCTCGGACAGGACGTGGAGGATGAGCAGCCCGGCATCCATCCTGATGGCCAGCGCCCCTGCCATCCGGATCGCGGGCTCCGACGCCGAGGAGAGGTCGGTGGCGACCAGGATCTTCTTCAGCTCTTGCATGGCTTCGCCTCCTTGGCGATGGCACCCGTCGGCGGGCTTGTGCCGGACACCTGGACACCTGTCTCTGATGGACGAGCAGAGGCTGCAGGTGCAGGGATCCCGAAGAGCTCCCGCGCGCAGCGGGAACAAACCGTCAGGCCCTCGGGGGCATAGGCGCACTGGGGGCAGCAGACGCGCCCGCAGAACAGGCACCCCCACCGGACCCCAGGCGAGGTCACCCCACAGGAACAGGGCGCCTCAGTCTTCCCCCCCTCCGCCGCCTCCTCCCTTTCATGCCCCCGAGGGACCGGGCGAGCCTGCGGAGGAGCCTCCGCTCCCTCGGACGGGGCGCGACCCGTTCGCGCCAGCAGGGCCTCCCATTCCCGATCGACGCGCGCCTGGATCTCCTCCATCACGTGCCGGTGCTCCGGCTTCAGGAGATGCCGGAAGCGCCCCTGGGCCTCGAGCCACTGCGCCACCGGTTTCTTCTCCCGCGGGGAGTACGTCAGGCGCCAGTGCCCGTCGACGACCTCGAAGAGGGGCCAGTAGCAGGTCTCCACGGCGAGCTGGCTGATCCTGATCGTGTCCGCAGGGTCAAAGCGCCAGCCCCGGTTGCAGGGGGAATAGACGTTGATGAACGCCGGGCCTTCGGCCTCCAGCGCCCGCCGGACCTTGGTGGTCAGGTCCGTAAGGGGTTGCGGGGTCAGCGCGGCCTGGGCCGCGTACGGGATGTTGTGGGCGGCCACGATCCCGGTCAGGTCCTTCCGCCACTGGAGCTTCCCCGGGAGGACCTCGCCGGCCGGCGTCGTGGTGGTATGGGCGCCGAGGGGGGTCGCGCTCGACCGCTGGATCCCGGTGTTCATGTACCCCTCGTTGTTCAGGCAGACGTACAGGAACCGGTGACCCCGCTCGAGCGCGCCCGAGAGGGACTGCAGGCCGATGTCGTAGGTCCCCCCGTCGCCGGCGAAGACGATGAAGGCGATTTTCTCCTGCGGGAGCTTCCCCCGCCGCTGGAGGGCCCGCCACGCGGCCTCGACACCGCTCACCGTCGCCGCCGCGTTCTCGAAGAGGCTGTGCAGCCAGGGGACCCGCCACGCCGTGTAGGGATAGATCGTCGTGGCCACCTCCAGGCAACTCGTGGCGTTCACCACCACCACCGGATACGGAGAGGCCAGCAGGACCTGGCGCACGACGACGGATTCGGCGCAGCCGGCGCAGAGCCGGTGGCCCCCCGAGAGGAGATTGAGACGGGAAGAGAGCTCCTTCACCGACGGAGAGCGGACCGCCGCACCCATCGCGTTCTGGGGCACCATCATGCACCTCCGACCGGGGCCAACGTTCCGGGGCTTTCGCGAAGGGTCAGATACTCACACACCGCCCCCTCCTCTTCCGCCCCCGCTGTGATCCTGAGTAAGCGCTGGTACACCCGCCGGATATCCTCAGGCCGGATGTCCCTGCCCCCCAGGCCGTAGACGTAGTTCACCACTCGCGGACGGGCGTCCAGCCCGTCCAGAGCCGCCCGCAGGTCGGTGAAGAGGGGGCCGCCGGGGGAGCCCGCACTGTCGGCCCGGTCCAGGACGGCCACGGCCTGCACGTGCTTCAGGGCCGCCGCCAGCTCCCTGGCCGGGAACGGACGAAACGCCCGGAGCGTGACGAGGCCGGCCTTCACCCGCACCTGCCGGAGGAGCTCGACCACGCCCTTTGCCGTCCCCGCGGCGGAGCCCATGATCAGGATGGCCACCCGGGCATCCTCCAGTTGGAACGTCTCGAAGAGACCGTAGAAGCGGCCGAACCGGTCTCCGAACGCCTTCCCCACTTCCTGGATGACCCCCGGGGCGTGGGACATGGCCTCCCGCTGCTGCCGCTTGATCTCGGTGAAGTAGTCGGGGAGGACGAGCGGCCCGTAGGTCACCGGATGCTTCAGGTCGAGCAGGGGGTGGGCCGGGCGGTACTCCCCCACGAACTCCCGCACCGCCGCCTCCTCGAGGAGCTCGAGCCTCTCGATGGTGTGGCTGGTCGTGAAGCCGTCGTAACAGACCATCACCGGGAGGAGGACCCAGGGGTGCTCCGCGATGCGGACCGCCTGGAGGAGGCTGTCGTAGACCTCCTGAGGGTCTTCGGCGTAGAGCTGGATCCAGCCGGCGTCCCGGGAGCCCATGGCGTCGCTGTGGTCGCCGTGGATGTTGATCGGGGCGGAGAGGGCCCGGGTCGCAACCGCCATGACGATCGGCAGCCGCAGGCCGGAGGCCACGTAGAGGACCTCGTGCATGAGGGCGAGCCCCTGGGAAGAGGTGGCGGTCATCACCCTTCCCCCCGCGGCCGCCGCGCCGACGCAGGCGCTCATCGCCGAATGCTCGCTCTCGACCGCGATCAGCTCGGTGTCCGCGACCCCGTCGGCCACGAACTGGGCGAAGGTCTCCATCACCTGGGTGGAGGGCGTGATGGGATAGGCGGCGCAGACCTCCGGGCGAATCTGCCGCATGGCCTCCGCCGCAGCCTGGTTGCCCGTCAATGCCACCACCCTGCTCATGCGCGATTCCCTCCGGCGCGGGCCGCCTCTGCCTCTTCCACCATGCCGATCGCCCGGATCTTCACGGGGCAGACGGCCGCGCAGATCCCGCACCCCTTGCAGTGCTCGAGGTCCACCCCCACGACTTTCCCCTCCCGCACGAGGATGGAGCTGTCGGGGCAGAAGAACCAGCAGACCATGCAGTGGGTGCACTTGCCAAAATCAATGACCGGGCGGAGAGTGCGCCAGTCCCCGGTGGCATAGCGCTCGGCATTGCCGGGCTCGAGGATGAGCGCTCCCAGCGGCAACTCCTGCCACCCCCGCTTGGCCTCTTCGCTCATGACTGCTCCCCTTCGCTCTCCTCGCCCCGGACCTCCCGGTAGCCCCGCTCCAGGGCGCGGAGATTGCTCTCCAGGACCGCCGGCGTGACCTTCTTCCCCAGTTCCCGGCGCAGCTGCTGCTGAACCCCCTCCAGGCCCACCTCCGCCGCCATCCGGGTCAGCGCGCCCAGCAGAGGGGTGTTGGGGAAATTCTTGCCCATCTCCTCCCGGGCGATGCGGGTGGCGTCCAGGGTGAAGATTCTCCGACCCGGAACCTGGAGGCGCTCCCGCACCACCCTCGGGTCCTCCGGGGTGTTGATGAGGAGCAACGCGGCGGCATCGGTCCCCGCGAGGAGGTCCTCTGTCTCGAGCAGGCTGGGGTCCACCACGACGACCAGATCGGGCGTGGTCACCTGGCTGCGCTGCCGGATGGGGGACGTGCTGATCCTGTTGTAGGCGCGGATCGGTGCGCCCGACCGCTCCGGGCCATACTCGGGCATGGCCTGGATGTACTTCCCCTCCTCCATGGCGGCCTCGGCAAGGACCTTGGCCGCCGTGATGGCTCCCTGGCCCGCCCGGGCGTGCCAGCGGATCTCCAGCATCGACGCCTCCCCTCCCTTTTGTCAGGCCCGGGTCCGGGCCGCTCGTTCTGTGCGGCCCCCGACCCAATCCCTCGCACTGAGATTCGTTGAGCAACGATGGTGCCAGGATGGAGGGGTTCGAGAGGAGAGCGTAAGGCGTTGGATTTCCAGTGAAAGAGGGCTCAGACCCTGTCGCGTATCGGGGAGAGCGGACGGCGCCTGGGACCTTGGCGCCCTAGGAGCGAGGTCGGTTCCGGGTAAGTAGTGATGATTGAAGGGAAGTCCGCTGGGGCCTTGATGTCCCAGCTTTCGAGCCGGGTTCAGGGGAGCGAGCCGGAGCCTGCGCCAGCGGTTTTCTCTCTCTCGACCAGCTCGAAGCCCGCGGCGAGCGCCTTCAGGTTCTGCTCCTCGGTCCCCTTCGGGGCCCTCGCGGCGACCGCGCGCTCGATGGCCCTCCGGGAAACCGCTCCCGAGAGGCCCACCAGCGCGCCCAGGGCGACGATGTTCGCCGTGAGGGCCTTCCCCGCGGCCTCCTGGGCCGTCGCCAGGAACGGCAGGCGGTGGACGAGATGGCAATTCCCGGGGACCGCTGGCACCCGGGAGGCCTCGACCAGCAGGATCCCCCCCTCTTTCAGATCCTGCCGATACCTGCCACAGGCCTCCAGGCTCAGGGCCAGGAGGAGATCGAGTTTGGTGGCCTTCGGGTAGTCGATCTCCTCCTCGCTGATGATCACCTCGCTCTTGGTCACGCCGCCCCGCGACTCGGGACCGTAGGCCTGGCTCTGGACGACGTTCTTCCCATCCTCAATGGCCGCCTCGGCCAGGATGATCCCCGCCAGAATGACCCCCTGGCCGCCCTCGCCGCTGATCCGGATCTCGTACCCCATGCGTGCCTTCCGGGCGGAAGCCCCGCCGCCGCAGCTCGCGCCGGGCTAGCCGGCCGCTCCCTGCGCCCTCGCGATGATTCCCCCGTAGGCCTCGCCGTACTCGGGCCGGGTGCTCCGGTGGAGAATGCCGGTCGGCAGGGGGACCTTGCCCAGGGCCTGAAGCATCTCGGCCGGCGTCCCGAGCTGGTTCCTCCGGCCATGGATCTCCGGGCAGGTGGTCAGGACCTCGATAAAGGTAAACCCCCGATGCTGAATCCCCTCCGCGATCATCTTCTCCAGGGGGATGGTCCGGTAGGCCGTCCCCCGGCCCACGAAGGTTCCCCCCGCCGCCTCTACCAGGCGGCAGGCGTCGAAGGCGGGCTCGATGTTGCCGTACGGGGTCGTCGTCGAGACGAGCGCCTCCGGCGTCGTCGGGGCCACCTGCCCCCCCGTCATCCCGTAGATCTGGTTGTTGAAGAGGAGACAGGTGAGGTCGATGTTCCGCCGCGCCGCGTGGATCAGGTGGTTCCCGCCGATGGCCAGGCCGTCCCCATCCCCCGTGATGACGATGACCGTGAGGTCCGGCCGGGCGAGTTTCAGGCCGGTCGCGAAGGCCAGCGGCCGACCGTGCGTGGAGTGGAGCGTGTTGCAGTCCACGTAGCCCGAGAGGCGGCTGGAGCAGCCGATCCCGGAGACGATCGCCACCCGGTCCTTCGACAGGCCCAGGCGGTGGATAGCCCGCAGCAGCGCCTTGAGGACGATGCCGTCCCCGCACCCCTTGCACCAGATGTGGGGGAGCATCTCCTGGCGAAGGTACGACGCGTAGTCGAACATTCACACCTCGAGACGCGCGCGCGTCGAGGCGATGCCTCCGCCCGGGACGGGGAGCGCGCCCCGCCGCCCCAGCGCGCCCGCCCGGAGAGTCCGCAGGATCTCCTGGGGCGCAATCGGCTCCCCGCTGACCTTGAAACAGCCGACCACATCCGCCCTTCCCCGGCTTGCCCGCTCGACCTCCCTGGCGATCTGCCCGAGGTTCATCTCGGCCACCACGATGACCCCGACCCGCTCGGCCAGCTTCCCCACCTCCGCGTCGGGGAAGGGCCAGAGGGTGATGGGCCGGAAGAGACCGGCCCGCACCCCCTCCGCCCGCGCCATCCGGACGGCGGCCCTGGCCGAGCGAGCGGTGACGCCGTAGGCGAGGACGGCCACCTCGGCATCGTCGAGCAGGGTGGTCTCGAAGGCGACGATGTCCTCCCGGTGCCGCTCGATCTTCCGGGTGAGCCGCCGCTGCAGGCGCTCGACCATCCGGGGGTCCTGGGTGGGGAACCCGCGCTCGTCGTGAGCCAGGCCCGTCACGTGGTAGCGGTACCCTTCCCCGAAGCTGGCCAGAGGGGGGACGTCATCCTCCGCGTCGCCGAAGGGGAGGTACGCCTCGGGGGGAACCGTCGGCCGTTTCCGCTCCCGCACCCGGCTCGTGGAGGGGTCGGGGAGAACCGTCTTCTCCCGCATGTGGCCGATGATCTCATCGTAGAGGAGGATCACGGGCGTCCGGTAGCGCTCGGCGAGGTCGAACGCCCGGAGGGTCAGCTCATAGACCTCCCGCACGGAGGCCGGGGCCAGGGCAATGATGGGATGGTCGCCGTGCGTCCCCCAGCGGGCTTGCATCACGTCCCCCTGGCCGGGGGAGGTGGGGAGGCCGGTGCTGGGCCCGCCCCGCATCACGTTGACGAGGACACAGGGGATCTCCGCGTAGGCGGCGAAGCCCAGGTTCTCCTGCTTCAGGGAGAAGCCGGGGCCGCTGGTGGCCGTCAGGACCTTGAGGCCGCCGAGCGACGCCCCGATGCAGGCCGCCATGGCCCCGATCTCGTCCTCCATCTGGATGAACTTCCCTCCCACCCTCGGCAGGAGCTTCGCCAGCTCCTCGGCGATCTCGGAGGAGGGGGTGATCGGGTAGCCGGCGAAGAACCGGCATCCCGCAGCGAGGGCCCCCTGCGCGCAGGCCTCGTTCCCCTGCATCAGGCGGACGGTTCCAGGCACGGCTTCCTCCGTCCCAGCCTACTCGACCACGATGGCGAAATCGGGGCAGAGGAGATCGCACAGGAGGCACCTGTTGCAGGCCTCCAGGTTCACCACGGCGACCTTCCCCCGGCCGTTCATCGCCAGGCACTTCTTCTGGCAGACCCGGACGCAGATCTCGCACCCCTTGCACCAGTCCTCCCGGACCCGGATGACCGCCTTCCCGGTCCGGGGGGCGCTCCCTTCCTGTACGGGTGTCCCGATCATCTCGGCCTTCCCCGCTCCCCGCTCCCACCCGCGCCGGCGAGAGCCTGCCCGGCGGCCGGGGGCTTCGCCGATCCCTCCGCTGCCCTTCCGGGGTCCCCGGGACGCGTCGCCTCCTGCCGCCGCTCCAGCGGCACATAGTCCCGGGGATCCTCCCCCACGTAGATCTGCCGCGGCCGGGCGATCTTCTGCTCCGGGTCGAGGAGCATCTCCTCCCACTGGGCAAGCCACCCGGCCGTCCGGGGGATGGCGAAGAGGACCGTGAACATGTCGGTGGAGAACCCCATGGCCTGGTAGATGAGCCCGGAGTAGAAGTCCACGTTCGGGTAGAGCCGCCGCTTCACGAAGTACTCGTCCTGGAGGGCGATCCGCTCGAGC
>DASYVA010000075.1 GCA_036000645.1 Candidatus Methylomirabilis sp. | reverse complement strand
AGATCGCCGCTCCTCTTCCAGCACGGATGAGTCTCGGCACAGAAGATCAGTCATCGAAGTGGATAGCCCCAGACTACTTTGGTGCACTCGCTCCGTTATGCGTGACGAATCCTGGCCTTTCTCGGACACGGCCTTCGTAGGAAAGGACCTGACCGGCGAAAGCCGAGACCGGGAGCGCATAGCGCATAGACAAGGCTAAAAGCCCTCTGCCGCCGGTCCCACCCCGGGCCGAACCGCGCCCGCGGCTGCCAGGCCTTCCCCTCCCCGCTCCAGGAGCCCCGCGGCGGCCGGCCAGGAGAGCGCCAGGCTGCGCCAGCGCGGCGGCAGCCGGGGCTGGGGGACATCGGTGGGCAGTCCGAGGTGCGGGAGGATCCGGCGAATGACGCGGGGGTCCTCGGTGGTGACGATCAACCACATGCGGCCGTCGGCACACTCGGCCGCCTCCCGAAGAACGGTCTCGAGGTGGTCGCGAACGATCGTCTGGAGGTCGCCCTCCTCCGCCGCCCAGGGCTGGTAGGCTTGGCGTTCCCCGGGAGGCGGGCAGAGCGGGTGCGGAGCGACAGAGCGTGGGAATGAGGCGACGTTTCTCACCAGCACTGCTCGCGGTGAGACACTCTGCCCGCTCGCCGAGGCTAAGAGGCCGGCGCCGCGCTCGCCGGCGCGCCCTCCTCCTCCGCGCTCCCCACCGGACCCTTCGGCAGGAACCGGATCGTCTCGGCGACCACCCGCAGGCGGCTCCGCTTTTGCCCCTCCTCCGTCTCCCACCGGTCCAGGTGGAGCCGCCCCTCGAGCAGCACCGGGCTCCCCTTCGCCAGGCGCTCGGCGGAGACCTCGGCCTGCCTCCCCCAGGTCACGACGTCCACGAAGGTCACCTCGTCCTGCCACGCCCCCTCCCCATTGCGGTAGCGGCGGTTGACGGCGACGCCCAGCGTGCAGACGGCCGTCCCGCTCGGGACCCGCCGGAGCGCCGGGTCCCGCGTGAGGTGCCCCATCAGGATGACACGGTTGATCGGCATGGATGACCTCCTTGCGGCCCGGGCTGCCGGCCGGGCCGCACCCGCAGTACTGCCAATCGGCGTGCCGTGGCGGCGCTCGCGGGAGCCCCGGTCAGCCGCGACGCGCGAGCCCCTCGAGCCGCGGACACTTATCGCGCCGCCGGGCGCCGCTCCCGCCGAGGCGAAGCGATCTCCGGACGCGGCTGCTCCGTTTCATCCCGGCACCGCTCCGCCAGACTGAAACACCGGAGGCCCAGCGCTTCGCCCCGTCCCCATTCCGCCCGGTCATTTTTCCTGCGGGCTGGCCCCTTCGAGCCCCTGTGGGCTCCGGTGCGGCCCCACGCGGGCGTTTCCCATAGTTTCCATCTCCAGGTTACCTTTTGCCCCATGCCCCCCCTCCCCCCAACTCCTCGCCGGGGAAGCGCGAGCCGGTCCCGACCGACTCCCTGCGAGCCACGCTGGGCATCCAACGGCATCTCAGGTGCGTTCCCGGAGAGGCGCGCCGGGCCGGCGGCCCTCGCCGAGCACGCCCCATGGCACGCAAGTCGCACCCCACCCGGGCGGGACGCTGCCGTCCCGGGGAGAAGAGCGGCAATGCCGGAGCCGAGCCAGACGTTCAAGTACTGCCCGTCCTGCGGGGAGCAGGTGTTCACCTTCCCCGTGGTCCGCGGCAACGAGACGGCCATCCACTGCTCCTCCTGCGGCCTCTCCCTCGAGCTGGAGGCGGAGTACCGGCTGCAGACCCTCCCCTGCGTCGCGCTGGCCGACGACGACAAGTTCTTCCGGACCCTCCTCACGGACCTCCTCCTGACCCGACACCTGACCCAGGAGGTCCTGCCGGCCGGCACCGGCACGGAGCTCCTGAGCCGCCTCACCGAGCGCCTGGTGGCCGGCAAGGAGGTGGGCCTGGTCATCCTGGACCTGCTCATGCCCGACCTCGACGGGGGCGCCGCCGCCCGGGCGCTGCGGGCCCTCGAGCGGGGTCTGCACCGCCCCCGCCCCCTCCCCATCATCTACCTGTCGGGGGTGCGCTGCGACGAGGGCGTGCGCCGGCTCGTGGCCCGGACCCAGCCGGCCCTCTACCTGAACAAGGCGGCCGACAGCACGCCGGACCGCCTGGCCCAGCGGGTCGAAAAGATGGTGGCCTACCTCCTGTGGCAGGTCCACGCCGAGCAGGCGGGGCGGGCCATGCGGATCCTGGCGGTGGAGCGGCCATGAGGGCGCACGCGACCCGCGTCCTCCTCGTGGACAACGACCGCTTCATCCTGCAGACGGTGGGGGACATGCTGCGGGAGGCGGGATACGCGGTGGAGACGGCCGCCGACGGGCTGGAGGCCCTCGAGCGGATCGCCGTGACGTCGCCGGACGTGCTGGTCCTCGACGTCGTGATGCCCAAGATCGACGGGGCCCGCCTCTGCCGCTACCTGGAGGCGGACCCGAGCCTCGCCCGCACACCCGTCATCATCTTCAGCAGCCTCGCCGCCCCCGACTTACTCGACCTCCCGGGCCTCCGGGGGGAGGCGTTCGTGGCGAAGGGCCCTCTGCCGATTGTGGGCCGAAATCTCCTGGAGGCCCTGGCCAAGATCGGGCAGGGGAACGGCGAGCCACGGGTGTACGGCTACGACGGGTTCCGTCCGCGGCAGGTGGTGGCCGAGCTCCTCCATCTGAAGCAGCAGCAGGACCTCCTCCTGCGGTATATCCGGGACGGCGTCCTCCTCGCCGACGGCGCGGGCCGGGTGACGGAGGTGAACCCGGCCGCCATGACCCTGGTGGGGGCCTCGGAACGGTCCCTCATCGGGCGTCCCCTCCACGAGGTCTTCGAGCCCGCCCACCGGGAGGCGGTCCGGGGGCTCTGGGAGGGGCTTGTCCGGGGCACGGAGTCCGCCGACTGCCTCACCGTCCACCAGGGGGGGCGACCGCTCCGGGTCCGCTTCAGCCCCGTGACCTTTCGCGGCGCCCTGGCCGGCCTCGTGCTCATCCTGACCGACCTCAGCGGGATCGATCCCCTCGCCTGGTAGGTGGGCCCCGGCCTTGCCACGCCCGCAGCCCTGGGTATAAGGAGACCCCATGGCCAGCCAAGGGACCGAGGAGCGCCGCCACCCCCGCTTCGACGTGTTCCTCCCCCTCGCGTGCCACCCGCTCGACTGGCCCGACGCCCGGGGCCTCGAAGGGAAGGCCAAGGACCTGGGGCAGGGAGGGATCCGCATGCTCCTCCCCACCCCGGTCGCGCCGCAGACCGTCCTCCTGGACCTCAGGATGCCTGGGGGGCCGCTGCGACTCGGCGGCGAGGTCCGGTGGGTTGGCCCCCTGGAGCAGAGCGACCTGGGCGGCCACTTCTTCCCCCACGGGGTCCGCTTCAGCCGGCCGCTCTCCCGGAGTACGGTGGAGGAGGTCGTCACACACCAGCTCGCGCTGCGCAAGCTCCCCCAGCACCCCCGGATCCCGGTGGAGCTGCCGGTCGAGTACGCCGTCACGGACCGGTTCGTGGCCACCTCCTGCCTGAACATCAGCCGGGGGGGTATTTACGTCCAGACGCCGGACCCGCCCTCGCTCAACCGCGAGATCATTCTCCGCTTCACGATCCCGGGGAACGCCGTGCCGCTCCGCCTCCGGGGTCGCGTGGTCTGGTCCAACCCCCACGCCGGCCGCAACCCCTTCCCGCCGGGGATGGGGGTCCAGTTCCTGGACCTGGGCGCGGCGCAGGCCGCCCGCCTCGACGACTTCATTGCCTCCCTCCGGCGCCGCGGCATCGCGAGCAGCGATTTGCTTCGGCCATGGTACGTGACGCCTGAGGAGCCCCCGCCCACACCCCGGTCCAACTGATCCCCCTCCGTCGCACCCGCGTTCCGCGCGCCCGTTCCGTTCCGGAAAGGGGAGAGACCTGTTCGCCACCAGGGGGCGGAGGTTGCGGGGGCGCAACCGGCCGCGCTCACGGCTGCTTGCGCCCCCGTCCCTGTCCGGCCCCTCTCTGGCATCCCCCTTGCCGTCCTCGCGGGTGGGGCCTGCAGAGGGGCCCAGAGAGGGGATGATGATGAACCGGTTCGGTCAGGGATGTCGGCGGCGCTTCCCCCGCTTCCCGCTGGCCAGCGCGGTGGAGGCGGGCGGGGATGACGGCAAGGTTTCCTGCACGAGCTGGGGAGTGGACCTGGGGTGTGGCGGCGTCCGGATCAGCGCCCCGGCACTCCTCCCCGAGGGGCGGAGATTCCTCGTCCGCCTCCCCACGCCGGCCGGGCCGCTCGCCCGGGACGCGGAGGTCACGTGGACGGCGTTGCGGGCGGGGCTGGCCGGACCGACACCCGGCCGGCCCCACGGGCTCCGGTTTCTCGTTCCGCTCCCGGCAGCCACTGTCCTCGCCCTGACCCGCATTCCCTCGCCTGAGCCGTCCGTCCCGGTCCCTCAGGAGCGGACCATTCCCGCCGAGGCCGTGAGCCTCCCGGACATCCCCATCATCGGGGGCGGCCTCTTCGTCCGCTGCCCCGATCCCTCCCCTCTCGGGCGCCTCGTGCGCCTCCGGCTGCTCACCCCCGAGGGCCCGCCCCTCTCGCTCGCGGGCCGGGTGGTCTGGGCGAACGCGGGGGGGCACAACCCGTTCCCCGCCGGGATGGGGGTGCAGATCCTCGAGGAGCCGGGCCACGAGTGGACGCGGCTGAGAACGCTCCTCGAGCGGCAGGTCCCCCCGGAGCGCCCCCGGATGGCGGAGGCCTGGTACGCGATCCGCCCCGGGCAGCCGGGGAAGGGTTGGCGGTCCAGCAGCCCCGTGCTATGATCCGAGCCCGGAGGGAGCAGGATGGCGATCCCGGGGAACCCGAAAGGCCTGGCGAAGGACATCGCTGAGGGGTTCTTCTCCCTGACCCCGCCCATCCTGCGGAAGTTCACCCCCCCTGAATTGAAAACCATCAATCAGAACCTGAACATCGTCCTCCGCGAGATCCGCACCGAGGCGGTCGAGACGGGGAATGCCGAGACCATCCGCCACAAGAGCCTCCGGATCCAGCGCCTGAACCAGGCCCTCCTCGTTCTCACCAGCTACTGCAAGCAGAACAAGGTCCCGCTATAGCGCCCCTGGTCCGACTCTTGCACCTTCCGGCGCCGCCGCCCCCGTGTGCCCTTTCGCCGGGCGGCCATCCCGGCGCGCCAGCCCAGGAGTCAGCCGATGGGCGAGGAATCTACCCACCCCCCCCGAATCCTCGTGGTGGACGACGACCGTCTGCTCCGCGCGCTCCTCACCGACGCCCTGTCCAAGTCCGGGTACGAGGTCTCAGAGGCGGTCGACGGGGAGGCCGCCCTGGAGACCGTCAAGCGCCTCCGGCCCGATTGCATCATCCTGGACATCCTGATGCCCGGCCTCGACGGATACTGGGTCTGCCGGGCCCTGAAGGCGGACTCGGAGACCGCTCTCATCCCGGTTCTCCTGCTCACGACGCTGAGCCGGAAGGAGGACCTCCTCCAGGGTCTCGGGGCGGGCGCCGAGGACTTCATCCGCAAACCCTTCGACCAACAGGAGCTGCTGGCTCGGGTGGAGGCGCAGCTCAGGGTCAAGCAGCGCCACGATGCGCTCGCCAAGGAGCGCAATGACCTGCAGGCCCTCCTGGAGGTCTCCAGGGCGGTCTCCTCCACCCTCCGATCGCGCGACATCTTCCAGATCATCGTCCGCGAGACCGCCGGGATCATCGCCTCCGTCCGCTGCTCGCTGGTCCTGATCGCGGACGACCCGCTGTACGGCTACGTGCTCGCCTCCCACGACAACGCCGCCGTGGATCGGCTGAAGATCGAGCTGGCCAAGTACCCGGAGATGCAAGAGGCGATCCGGACGAAGGAGCCCGTCCTGATCGACGACGTGCACACGCACCCCCTCCTGGCCCCGGTGCGGGAGCAGGTGGGCCGGCTCCCCCTCACCTCCATCTACGTCCTCCCGGTCATCCTCCGAAATCAGGTGATCGGGACACTCTTCCTCCGGACCGCCAAGGCGCTCCACCTCCACTCCCCTCGGGAGCTCAAGCTCTGCCAGGTCATCGCCGACCTGGCTGCCACTGCTCTCCAGAACGCGCACACCTACGAGAGCCTCGAGCTCAACGTCGCCCACCTGGAGCAACTCACCCTCCTGGACGACCTGACGGGGCTGCCGAACCGGCGGTTCCTGCGCAAGCGCCTGGAGGAGGAGTTCACCCGGGCCCAGCGGCACCGCACCCCGCTCGCCTGCGTGCTGTACGACCTGGACAACTTCAAGCAGGTGAACGATCAGTGGGGGCACGCACGGGGGGACGAGGTGTTGCAGCAGGTGGCCCAGCTCCTGCAGGCCAACGTGCGGGGTTCCGACGTGGTGGCCCGCTACGGCGGCGAGGAGTTCGTGGTCCTCCTCCCCATGACGGACGAATCCGGCGCGCTCGCCGAGGCCCGGCGGATCTGCCAGGTCATCCGGAAGCACCGGATGGCGGGGGCCGCCCGGGAGATCCGCCTGAGCGCCAGCGCCGGCGTGGGGATCTTCCCCGGGCCGGAGATCCGGACAGCCGAGGACCTCCTCTACCAGGCCGACCGGGCCCTCTACCGCGCCAAGGACGCCGGCAAGGGGGACGCCGCCCTGGCGACCCCGACGGCATCTTCCTGATCCGCCACCCTTGATCTCCCCCGAAGCGCTGGGCTACCCTACGGGGACCATGACGGTCTCTCCCCCCCATCCGCGCGCCCGCGGGAGCCATCGCGTGGGGCGCCGGGAGGCCGCCTGAGGCCATGCCGGCCCGCATCCTCCTCTTCGACCTGGACGGCACCCTCCTCCTCACGGGCGGGGCCGGCGTGCGGGCGCTGGACCGGGCGTTTCGGGAGCTGCACGGGCTCGAGGAGGCAGGGCGGGAAATCCCGTTTCGGGGCCGGACCGACCTCTCGATCATCCGGGACATCGTCGAGCGGAAGCTGCGCCGGCCGTTCCAGCCTGACGAAGCAGGGGCGATCTGCGCGCACTACCTCCGCTACCTGGAGGAGGAGGTGGGGCGCTCGGCCACCTACCGGGTCCTCCCCGGGGTGCCCGAGCTCCTCCCCCTCCTCGCGGCCCGGGGGGACTGCCTGCTGGGCCTGGGGACGGGAAACATCGAGACGGGAGCCCGGATCAAACTGGCCCGGGCGGACCTGAACCGGTTCTTCGCCTTCGGCGGGTTCGGGTCCGACGCCGAGGACCGGGTCGAAGTCCTGCGTCGCGGCGTGGCGCGGGGGGAAGCGCGGCGGGCGCGAAGTGGCGCGGACGGCCCGGCCCAGGTGGTGGTCATCGGGGATACCCACCTGGACGTGGAGAGCGGGCGCGCGCTGGGGGCGCGGACCGTGGCGGTGGCGACGGGCGGGGAGAGCCCGGCTGCCCTGGCCGAGGCGGGGCCCGATCTCCTGCTGGCCGACCTGAGCGATCCGGAGGCGTTCCTGCGGATCCTGGATGGATGAGCGTCAGTTCCGCTGGCCCCGCCGGTAGGCGAGGAACGCCACCCCGGCGATGCAGAGGAACCAGAAGAGCAAGAAGACGACCAGCTGCACGGCGGTACCTCCCGGGGCTCCCGGGCCCGCGACACGAGCGCGCGCCCGGGGCGCTGGAGGGGTTGTAGCAGAGGAGCGATAGGGCCGTCAACGGGATCGGGGGTGGAGCGGTCGTGAAGGTCCTCGGGACGGCCTACCTGCTGGGTCTCTCGGTGGCGGCGGTCCTCGGGCCGATCAATCTGCTGGCCATCCGGATGGGGCTGCAGCGAGGGTTCCGAGCGGCCTTCCTGGTGGGGCTCGGGGCCACGGTCGCGGATGGCTTCTACGCGCTCCTGGCCGCCC
>DASYVA010000074.1 GCA_036000645.1 Candidatus Methylomirabilis sp. | reverse complement strand
AGGGCCGACTCGTAGTAGGGGTAGACAATGTTGCTAGATCAGTGGATGGCGGGGTTGCAGGTGGTCCTCGCAGTAGACATCTGGTTGCTCATCATTGCCGGAACGTCATTGGGAATCATTGTCGGAATCATTCCCGGCCTCGACTCGATGACGTGTATTGCCCTCTTGCTTCCATTGACTTTCTACATGCAACCTCTGAACGCTCTCGTCTTCCTGAGCTCCATCTATGTGTCTGTCATGTTTGGTGGAGAGCTGACCGCAACTCTGCTGAATACGCCTGGTGGCGAGGAGAATCTCTGCACGACACTGGATGGTTTTCCGATGACTTGCCGTGGGCAGGCTGGCGAGGCTTTGGGGCTTGGCATAGGATCATCAGTCGTAGGAGGTGTGATAAGCTACATCTTCTTGCTTGTGAGCGCGGCCCCAGTTGCGCGTTTTGCAATGAAGTTTGGGCCTACTGAAATGTTTCTCATTGCGCTAACAGGGATAATTTTCATTGCGGCCCTTCGTGGCGAGTCTCTCGCGAAAGGGCTCCTTGCGGGCGCATTCGGGCTCCTTATCGGCGGGGTGGGAATTGCCCCAACAGGGGAATGGAGAGCGACCTTTGGACAGATGTACCTGTCGGACGGAGTTCCGTTTGTCCCGGCGATGATCGGACTAATTGCGGTCGCGGAGCTCTTCGTTATTGCCGAGCGCGACCTGGTCGCTCCCGCGACTACAGTTAGTGACGTGAGCTTTCGCCGGATCTTGCGCGGGATGCGATGGGTTTTCGAGTACCCCGGGACAATCATTCGGTCCAGCTTGTTGGGCATTATTATCGGCGCGATTCCTGGCACCGGCGCTACGGTAGGCTCGGCGGTGAGCTACAACTTGACCAAGCGTCTCTCAAAGACACCCGAGAAATTCGGGACAGGATTTCCGCCCGGGATAATTGCTGCAGAAACGGCCAATAACGCGACGACGGGCGGCGCGCTGATGACGACGTTGATGTTGGGTGTACCGGGAAGCGGGACCTGCGCCCTCCTCCTTGGAGCCATGACCATGCAGGGGATTCATCCGGGCCCACAGATACTCCGGGAGCAAAGCGATCTCGTGTATGGGATCGCGTTTGCGTTGCTCCTGAGTCAGGTTCTCATGGTGATAATGGCGGCGGTAGGTGGCTATTTTCTTGCGTATCTTCTTTTCGTTCCGACTGCCACTCTAGTACCCGTTGTGGTGCTATATTGCATGATAGGGTCATTGGCCATACGTAGCACGGAGTTTGACGTTTTCCTTATGGGTATATTCGGAGTGGTCGGTTGGCTGATGGTAAGGACGGGTTTTCCGCCGATCGCTATGGTGCTCGGCGTGATACTAGGCCCAATCGCGGACGCGGAACTAGTAAGGAGCTCAATGCGCTACGGGGATCAGTTCTATTTCTATTTTTTTAGCCGCCCGCTCAGTCTGGTCCTGACAGTCGTCATAGTAGCCGTTTTGGTGGCGCCTTACGTACGCAGCAGATATGTTCGGTGAGCTGCACGGGTGGCCGTCAATCCCAAAGTTTAGTTGAAGTTCACGAAGGGATCGCCCGGTGATGAGGTTCCGCAGCCTGACTCACAGCGACACCGGCTTCGCCTTGGATCTCCCGGAGCAACGCCTGCCGGAGCAGCGGCAGGGCGCGGTACCCGCGGATGCGCCGGAGGCGCGGCTCCAGCTCCAGCAGGGTGGCGGCGAGCCAGCGGTGCTTCTGGTTGGAGGAATCGCTCTAATGCCTGTGATTTCAGGGACTTTCTGCGGTCAGCTCAGGATTTCTGACTGGAGAGGCTTACGGCTAGTCGTTGGAGAGAGGTAGATGGACGGGACTCCCCCGACCCGAAAGGTAGGGCCCTGACGGAGGCTGGCATGAAGGCAAAAGGTGTCCTCGTAGAAGGGAAGGATGGCAAGCAATATCTGCTCGGGATCGGGCCGCGGGCAGCGGGTCGGCAGCGCGAAAGGCCTACAATATGGTTTTGCCCCACTGGCGCTCTGGTGCCGTTAGAGCAGACCCGAGAGGCTTCGAAAACCATCCGTTGGTGACAGACCAGCTTGCTGGGGGTCTGTGCTACCACACTGCTACCGGAACACCCCGCACCAAGGCCACACAGGCGCACCATGGCTCACCCCGAATGCTCGGGTTCTTGCGGGGATGAGTCTTCTTGGGTATGCTCAGGTGGCTCCTGGGATGAATTCGTAATCAGCAGGTCGCTGGTTCAATCCCAGTCACCGGCTCCAGGAGAATTCGGCGGTTGCATTACCGCCCGCTCGCCGCTCGCTCGGGTTTCCCCCACTCGCCGGGCTCTCCCCCGTCTTCGATTCCTCCGATCCGCCACCACTGGTCACGCCATGCCCCAGGGTGGGGCAAAATGCCGACCTGGAGGCCTCAGTCTCCTGGTCCCATGCCCGATACGGTACCCGCCAGGGCGATGGGGGCAGAGGTCGCGCCTCCGGGGATCCCTCGAGGCCCTGGGGGACCGCCCGAGGTGGCACGCAGGATGCAAACTCCGGGGAGCCAACAGCGCGAACCCTGGCCGCAATGGGCCATGGGGCGGGCGGAGGGGCACATGCCGAAGGCCTCTACCAGGTCAGGAAAGCGGCGCAGCAGGCCGGCCGGCCCTCGGCGGGTCGTGGTCCTGGATGACAACCCGGCCGACCGGGCGCTGATGGCGGAGCTCCTGCGCCAGGCGGGCTTTCGGGTCCTGGAGGCGGGCCTCGCCGGTGAGGTCCCCGCGCTCACCGCCGCACTACCGCCGGCCCTCCTGGTGATCGATATCTTCCTACCGGGCGTTTCCGGGGCCGATCTTACGCGGCAGCTGCGAGGGACGGCCGGATTTGCAGGGGTTCCCATCCTCGCCGTTTCTGCCGAGGGGACGGGGGCGGTCCGGCGCCTCGCCCTGGAGGCCGGGGCCACCGCCTTCCTGGAGAAGCCCCTCGATCCCCGCACATTCCTGGACACGGTTACGCACCTGGTGGAGAAGCCCTCGGCCGGGCGGGAGGCGAGAGCCCGGCGGGGGCAGGGAGCCTGAGGTCGGAGACGTGAAGCAGTCCCAAGAGCAGAGCGGGTTCCGCCTGAAGCGTCTCCCGGGGGAGGCGGTGACCCCGGCGCGCGGCGGCTTCACCCTCATCGAGCTGCTCATCAGTGCGGCGGTGTTCGTCGTGATCCTCGGTGCCGTGTACCTGGTCTATACGACCAGCCACACCACCTACGCCCGCGGCGAGACCCGGGCCGAGATCCAGCAGACTGCCCGGGCGGCCATGGACCTGCTGGCCCGGGAGGTCCGGATGGCCGGGTACTGGTGCAACCCGAGCTGCCCCGGCGGGACAAACCGAGCGATCCAGGAGGCCCAGGCGAGCGCCTTGAAGATCTTCGGGGACGTCGAGACGAGCGGCGCCCGGATTTATGTGGCCTATTTCGTGAGGGACAACACCGCGGCCATCGTAGCGGGGACCTGCCCGGCGGCGAATGTCTGCACGCTCTACCGGCAACGGTTCACCACGGCCTGGCAGCCCGAGGAGCAGTTGGCCACGAACGTCCAGCTGGTGACGTTCGCCTATTTTGACAAGGACGGGGTGGAACTGGTGCCCGGGGCCAGCGGCCTGGACAACGCCCCTCTGGATTTAACCACCCCTCCCCCCAGCACCGTTGTCCCCTGGACCAACCGGGAGGCTGTGCGGCGCATCAGGATCCAGCTGGTGGTCAGGGGGGATCCCGAAGAGAACATCCCCAATTACCAGTTGGCGACGGATATCAGCCCTCGGAACCTGGGGGTCTAGCCGTGGACGGTCCGGCCCGGTCCGTCTGAGGCGCCCGGGGCCCTCCTGTCCGCTCTCCCCCGGCCTTGCCTCACCGCCCGTCTGGCTTTCCCCCCCCTGCCCACCTCGGCCCCCCGCCCGACCCCCGAGAGTCAGCACGCCCTGCGCGGCAGGCCCGCATCGTCCTCCCTCCGGGCGGGGACGGCGTTGACCCCGGAGCCCTCTTGGTGTAGCGTAACGGCCGCCTGCGTCCTCCGGTGGGCGTGGCCAGCTCGGGCGGGAGAGGGGCGCAGGATTTCGCGGGCGGAGGCCCGGCTGGGCGGCGGCAGCGGCGCGGCGCCAGGAGGGGGAATTGGCGATGCCCGAGGTGCTGAAGAGCGGACTGGCGTCGGCCCTGGCCAACGGGCTGCGGGCCACCCCCGGGGTAGATGCCGGCGTGCAACAGACGTTTGCCGATCTCCTCCGGGAGCTCCAGGGGCCTGCCGTCACAGAGGCCGAGGCGGAGCGGCGGCTTGCGGCATGGCTGGCTGCGGCCCCATCGCACGCGGTCAGCGTGCTCCGGTCGGTGATTCTGGCCGCAACGTCCCAGAAACGGATCTCGCCCGATTCCTGGCTCTATCGGGCGTTCGTGGACCGGCCGAGCGGCAGCCGATCGCGCGAGCGTCCGGCAGCCCCGAGGCGAGGCCGGTGACGGCGGGCCGGGGGCGATCCGGCGACCGGTGGCACGGGGGGTTGGCTGCCGCCCTGTTCCTCCTGGTGGCAGCCGTCGCGGGCGCCGAGGCTCCGAAGCCGCCGCCGAAGCCTCCTGCCAAGCCTGCGGCCAAGCCGGCCGCTGTCCGGCCGCCCGCGCGCGACGCGACCGAGAAGGCCCAGGCCCACTATGAGCTCGGGGTCGTATACCACGAGCGCTTCTTCGAGCAGTTGGACAAGGCCATCGAGGAATACCAGGCGGCCCTGAAGCTCAAGCCCGACCATGCCGAGGCCCACTACCATCTGGGCCTCGCCTACCACACCAAGGCGAAGCTCACCACGGAGGACAAGGCGCTCTACCGGAAGGCGCTGGAGGAGTACCGGCTCTATCTGAAACACAGCCCCAACGGGGAGCTGGCCAAGAGCGCCCAGAACAACATCAAGGCCCTGGAACCCCGCCTCCGCTAGCGCCCCCCCGGCGGCGCCCCCGTGCCATGCCCGCGCCCGCACCAGCCGACCCTGCGGCCCACACCGCGGCCATCCGGCAGATGTTCGCGGCCATCGCCCCCCGCTACGATCTCCTCAATCGCCTCCTCTCGTTCCGCCGCGATGTGGCGTGGCGGCGGGCGGCGGCCGCGGAGGTGGTGCTCCCGCCCCGCGGCGCGGTCCTGGATCTGTGTACGGGCACGGGAGATCTCGCCCTGGAGGTGGCCCGCCAGCATCCGGCGGCGCGGAGCATCGTGGGGGTGGATCTGTGCGAGCCGATGCTGCGCCTGGGGCGCCAGAAGGTGGCGGGGCGGGAGCCCCGGGTGCTTCTCTCGGCCGGTGCCGCGGAGGCCCTCCCGTTTCGAGCCGGGACCTTCGACGCGGTCCTGGTCGCCTTCGGCATCCGGAATGTGACCGACCGGGCGACCGCGCTTGCCGAGATGCGCCGGGTCCTGCGCCCCGGCGGGCGGGCGATCCTCCTCGAGTTCTTCCAGCCCCGCGGGACTCTCTTCGCGGCCCTGTACCGGTTCTATAGCCGGGCGCTCCTCCCCCGGGTCGGAGGCTGGATCTCGGGCAACCCGGAGGCCTACAGCTACCTCCCGGCTTCGGTCGAGGCCTTCCCGGAGCCCGCCGCCTTCGCCGAGGCGATGCGCGCGGCGGGATTCAGCGGCGTCCGCTGGAAGGCCCTGACCGGCGGGATCGTCTGCATCCATGTGGGCATGCGGGAGAGCAAGGAGTAAGGATGGGGCTCCTGGCACGCCTCCGGCTCTTCCTCGAGATGATCAAGTTCTCCCATACCATCTTCGCCCTTCCCTTCGCCCTCATGGGGGGGGTCCTGGCGGCCCGGGGGGTCCCGGACGGGCGGACCCTCTTCTGGATCCTGGTGGCCATGGTCGGGGCCCGCAGCGGCGCCATGGGGATGAACCGCTACGCCGACCGGGACCTGGACGCCCTCAACCCCCGGACCCAGGAACGCGCCCTCCCTCGCGGCCTCATCCGCCCCGGGCAGGTTCTGGCCCTGGTGGGCGTGTCCTTTGCCCTGCTCCTCCTGGCCGCCTACAACCTCAATCCCCTCTGCCTCGCCCTCGCCCCGCTCGCCATCGTGGTCCTGGCGGGCTACTCCTACACCAAGCGCTTCACCACAATCTCCCATCTCATCCTGGGTCTCTGCCTGGCCTTTGCTCCCCTCGGGGCCTGGATCGCGGTGGCGGGACGCCTGGAGCTGGCCCCGCTCCTCCTGGGCGCGGCGGTCCTCACCTGGGTGGCCGGGTTCGATATCCTGTACGCCTTGGCCGATGTGGCCTTCGACCGCGCCCATGGCCTCTTCTCCGTCCCGGTCCGCCTGGGGGAGCGGGGCGGGCTCAGCGTGAGCCTCCTCCTCCATGCTCTGACCCCGATTCTCCTGGCAGCGGTCGGGTCCCTGCTCGACCTGGGGTTCTGGTACTACGCCGGCGTGCTCTTCGTTCTGGTCCTCCTCGGCGCGGAGCACGTCATCATCCGCCGCTACGGGGTCGCCCGCCTCGAATTCGCCTTCTTCAACGTCAACGGGGTTCTCAGCGTCGGGATCTTCCTCTTCACGCTGGCGGACCTGCTCCGGTAGACCGCCGAGGATCGGAGAGGACCGTCTGGACCTCGGATTCCCTATCGGGGAAAGTCGCGGGCGGCCAGCATGCGCCGGATGTGGGCGAGGTGGTGGGCCTCGTGCCAGGCCTGCAGCTTCACCCAGCCCCCGAGGGTGAACCAGACGCCGGTCGCCGGGTCCGGGGCCCGCAGCGTCTCGGGGTTGTCCCCTTGAAACGCGCAGAGCTCGGCGCGAAAGCGCGCGTGCGTCTCCGCCAGGACCCGTTCCAGCTCCGCTCGCTCCCGGATCGGCCCGGGCACGAGCGAGGATGGCGCCTCCAGGTGCCCGAAGGGGTAGCGATCGAGGGCGGCCGTGTGGAGGGTGGCGCCGGCAGGGGCGTGTTGGGCGCGGAACGCTCCTCGGATGAGCTTCCGCGCCATCTTGCTCGACCCGATCTCGGCGAGGAGGAGGTGCTCCACCTGCTCGGCGATGCACCAGCTCCGGGCCGTCGGCCGGAAGACCCACTGCGCGGCCGCCAGGGGCCGGACCGTCTCGAGGAGTGCGGCGCGAACCTGCTCCGCGAGGCTCCACGCGGGCTGGAGCACGGGGTGGAGCTCGGTAGGCGTCTGCACGGGTTCCCGACTCTTCGGTGAGGTGTTTCGGTGGCCAGGCTCAGCCCACGTCCCGCCAGGCGGAGGCGGGAGCGGGGCGGACCGGCGCCGCCCGGAGGGGGGACTCGAGCGTTCCGTCGGCCGTGAAGGTCATGGGAACGGGCTGCGGGTCGAGCGTAAGTTCGCCCCGCCCTCGGAGCTCGGGGGCGAGGGCCTCCGAGATCAGCAGGTCCCCGAGGTGCAGGGTGTTCTTGATCCAGGCGACGCGGAGCCGGTCCAGCGGCGTGCGCCGGTTCTGGTCGAGGGCGGCCGCGACGGCCTCCCGGTCGGTGGGGAAATGGAGGGGGATCTTGCCCCGGTCGAGGAAGCCGCTCGTCAAGACATTGGCGTAGGTGCTCGCCCGGTCCATCCGGCGGACGAGCCGGTCGGTGGTGACGTCGGCGAGGCCCACGCCGATGGCGTTGCCGTGGGAGGCGGGCGTCACGTCGAGGACCACCAGGGTTCCCACCCGGGGTCGGGGCGGGTCCGGTTCGCCCGGGATCCCCCGCCGGCCGATCACGTTGGTGTCCATGCCGGTGCCGCTGATCTCTTTGCCCAATTCCTCCACCAGCAGGATGTCCACGGCATCCACGGGCAGCCTCGCAGCCCAGGCCTTCGCGCTCGCGAGCAGCGCCGGCTCCCGCTCCAGGATCCGTTCGGGAGAGAGGGCCTCGAGGAGCGCCGGGGCCTCCTCGGCATTTTCCACGATGGCGAGGGCCCCCAGGATGCGCCCGGTCGCGAGCATGGCGGCGGCGATCTTCGGGATCTGCTCCCGCAGGCCGGCCGCCCCGTGCTGATGGGCCGCCAGCGCCTGGGCGTGCTTTCCCATCCCGATAGTCATCATCTTGGCCAACCCGCTCTCGAAGCGCCCCTCGAAGTCGGTGTGGGCCTTCACCCGATTCATGACCAGAATCCCGTCGGCGGCCGCGGCGTGCCGGTCCAGGTAGACCGGGAGCCCCTCGGGCGTCTCAGCCACCCGGACCACCTCCATGGTCGCCCGGATCTCCGCCCCCACGCTTCCCTCCGTGACCCCGAGCTCGGCCAGGAGCGCCCGCTGCCCCTCCGCCGTCGCGCCCCCGTGGCTCCCCATGGCCGGGAAGAGGAAGGGCTTACATTCGGCCGCGCGGCAGAAGGCCACGGCCGCCCGGAGGATCTCGGGGAGGCGGGCGATCCCCCGGCTGCCGGCGGTGATCCCCACCACCATCCCGGGCCGCAGGCGTGGTTGGAGCCTCCCGGCCTGAAGCGCCGCGGCCACCGCCGCCTCCACGCCCGCGATGCGGGGCTGGTCCCAGCGCTGCCGCACCCGCACGAAGGCCGGGAAGGTCGTCATGGCAGGCGGAAGAGGCGGCGGGCGTTCGCCGCCGTCTGCGCGGCGATCGCGTCCAGCGGCGCCCCGAGACTCGCGGCGACCGCGGCGGCGGTGAGCGGGAGGTGGGCCGGCTCGTTGCGGTTCCCCCGGTGCGGCGCCGGCGGGAGGTACGGGGCGTCGGTCTCGAGGAGGAGCCGGTCGGCGGGGATCGCCCGCACCGCCGCCCGCAGGCCGCCCTCCTCGGGGTAGGTGACCGGGCCGGCGATGGAGCAGGAGAAGTTCAGCGCGCAGGCGGCCGCGACCGTCCCGGCATCCCCCGTGAAGCAGTGCAGGACCCCTCCCACCGCATCCGCTCCCTCTTCCCGCAGGATCGCCAGGCACTCCGGATAGGCCTCGCGGCAGTGGATGATGAGGGGCAGGCGGAGCCGCCGGGCGAGCGCCACATGGGCGCGCAGGGCGGCCTCCTGCGCCTGCCGGGGTGCCCGGTTCCGGTGGAAGTCCAAGCCGGTCTCCCCGACGGCGACCACGTTCGGCCGCCGGGCGAGTGCCTCTACGGCGGCCATCGCCTCCGGCGTGCAGGTCCCCGCCCCGTGGGGATGGATCCCCACGGCGGCCCAGATCCCCTCGCGGGTCTGTGCCAGCGCCACCGCTCGCGCGGAGGCCTCCAGGCTGTAGGACGGGACGACGAAACCGGTGACGCCGGCCGCTGCCGCCCGGGCGAGGACCGCCTCCCGGTCGGCGTCGAAGGCCGTCATTTCCAGGTGGGCGTGGGAGTCGAAGTACATCGACTTCTACTTGACGATGGAGCCCGGCGGAACCTCGCGATCCGGCTGGAGCAGCACGATGCCGCCGTCGGGACCCTCCGCGGCGAGGACCATCCCCTGGGAGGTGACGCCCATGAGGGTGGCCGGCTTCAGGTTGGCCACCAGGATGACCTGGCGGCCGACCAGAATCTCCGGGGCGTAGTCCTGGAGGATCCCGGCCACCACCGTCCGTTTCTCTCCCCCCAGATCCACGCGGAGCTTGACCAGCTTCTTCGACTTGGGGACAGCCTCCGCCTCCACGATCGTCGCCACACGAAGCTCGACCTGGCCAAACTCCTCCGCGGTGAGTGGGGGCGGGTCGCCGGTCTGTTCGCCCGACGCCTTCCGCCGGGAGCCCCCCGCGGCCGCCCGCCCCCGGGCGGCCTCGACCTTGGCCCTCACCGCAGCCGTCTCCACCCGCGGGAAGAGGGCCTCCCCCTTCTGGACCCGGCCGGTGGGGACGGGCGCTCCCCACGTCCCTTCGCTGGTCATCCGGGCCTCCGCGATGGGGAGCGTGATCCCGAGCTGCCGCCAGATGGTGCTGCAGGTGTCGGGCATGGCCGGGGAGAGGAGGAGGGCGGCCTGCCGGAGGGCCTCCCAGAGGTGGTAGAGGACTCGCTCCAGGTCCGCCGGCTGGCGCTTGGCCAGCTCCCAGGGCTTGACGCTGTCGATGTAGCGGTTGGCGGTCGTGACGATCTCCCAGGTAGCCTCCAGGGCCCGGTGCCAGGCGAACTGCTCCAGGGCGCTGCGGGCGGCGACCTTGGCGGCCTCCACCGTCCGGGGCAGCTCCCTGTCGAGCCCCGCCGCGGCCGCCGGCTTCGGGACCCGGCCCTCCAGATACCGCTCCAGCATGGTGGCCGTCCGGCTCACCAGGTTCCCCAGGTCGTTGGCCAGGTCGGCGTTCAGGCGGGCGACGAGCGCCTCCTCGCTGAAGGTGGCGTCGAGCCCGAAGACCATCTCCCGCAGCAGGAAGTACCGGAAGGCGTCGTAGCCGTACTGGTCCACCAGGTCCAGGGGGCGGACCACCGTCCCGCGACTCTTGGACATCTTCCCGGTCTCCACGGTCCAGTAGCCGTGGACGTTCAGGTGGCGGTAGACCGGGATGCCGGCGGCCCAGAGCATGGTGGGCCAGTAGATGCCGTGGGGCTTCAGGATGTCCTTGCCGATCAGGTGCTGGGCGATCGGCTCCTGCTCGGTCCCCCAGAACTTGGCGTAGAGGTCGCCGTCCGGGTAGCCGAGGGCGCTCACGTAGTTGATGAGGGCGTCGAACCAGACGTAGGTCACGTACCGGTCGTCAAAGGGGAGCGGGATGCCCCACTGCAGGCGGGCCTTGGGGCGCGAGATGCAGAGGTCCTCCAGGGGATCCTTGAGGAAGGCCAGGACCTCGTTCCGGTAGCGCTCCGGCCGGATGAAGTCCGGGTGCGCGGCCAGGTGCTTGAGGAGCCGGTCCTGGTACCTGCTCATCCGGAAGAAGTAGTTCTGCTCCTGGATATACGTGGGCACCGTCAGGTGGTCGGGACACTTCCCGTCTACCAGCTCCCGGTCGGTGTAGAACCGCTCGCACCCGAAGCAGTACTGGCCCCCGTACTCGCCGAAGTAGATGTCCCCGCTGTCGTAGATCTTCTGGAGGATGGCCTGGACCACCTTCCGGTGGGGGGCCGCGGTGGTCCGGATGAACTGGTCGTGGGTGATCTGCAGCCGGCGCCAGGTCTCCTGGAAGACCCCGCTGATCCGGTCGGCGTAGGCCTGCGGGCTCTCGCCGGCCGCCGCGGCCGCCTGGGCGATCTTGTCCCCGTGCTCGTCGGTCCCGGTGAGGAAGTAGACCTCGTCGCCGAAGAGGCGGTGGAAGCGGGCGGTGGCGTCGGCGAGGATCGTGGTATAGGCGTGCCCCAGGTGGGGCGTGGCGTTGACGTAGTAAATGGGCGTGGTGACGTAGAAGCGGGTCACTGCCGTCCCCTCAGTCCGGAAAAAAATCCGGGCGAACGGCTGCCCCGCCCGCCCGGTCCCGCCGCCCCGGCGCCGCTACACGGCGCGGGACTTCCCTCAGCCGCCTCCGGACCCGCAGCCACCCCCGCCCGACCCGCACCCCCCGCCCGACCCGCATCCGCCCCCCTTGGACCCGCACCCCCCGCCGGAGCCACAAGCGCCGGAGATGGGGGGGATCGCCGGCTGGTCGGGGTAGTCGGTCTTCCGGACCGCCACCTCGGCCGCCCGGTACCGGACGAAGCGGCCGTCCTCGAGCTGGACCATCAGGCTCTCCTCGAGGACCAGGTGCTGCTTCACGAGGCCCGCCCCCTCGTGGGTCATCACGTGGCCCCCGACCTTGGGCAGGCCTCTCCGGAGATCCTGGTACATGGTGTACTCGTAGGAGAGGCAACACTTGAGGCGGCCGCAGGCCCCGGAGATCTTCGAGGAGTTGAGGGACAGGCTCTGCTCCTTGGCCATCTTGATGCTGATCGGCTGGAACTCCTTCAGCCACGACTTGCAGCACAACGTCCGGCCGCAGGTGCCGATCGCCCCGGTGACGCTGGCCTCGTCGCGGGCGCCGATCTGGCGCATCTCGATCCGCATCCGGAGGCGGTGGGCGAGCTCCCGGACCAGGCTCCGGAAGTCCACGCGTCCCTCGGCGCTGAACCGGACCAGGCAACGCGACTGGTCGCCGGAGAGGCGCACATCCACCAGGTCCATCTGGAGGTGGTGCTGGCGGATCGCCTCCTCCACCGCGGCCCGCGCCTCCTTCTGGCGGGCCTGGAGCTGCTCCGCCCGGTCCAGGTCGGCGGGGGTCGCCGGGCGCCGGATCTCCCGGAGGGGCTTCGTCAGCTTGTGGACGGGGTAGTAGGGGACCTTGGCGATGACCTTCCCGATCACGACCCCGCGCTCACTCTCCACCACCACCGGCATCCCCAGCGAAATCGGGAGCGACCCGGCGTAGTAGAAGTGCTCACGCTCCTGGTCGCCGAAGCTCACCTTCACGACGGGTGGCATTCCCGTCACCTCCCGGCGCGGGAACCAGCAGGTCCCGCAGCCGAAATAGTAGCGCCTCGCAGGTGAGGCGCGGGTTGGCGTTCGCCTCCAGGGCCTCGCGGGCGGCACCGACGGCCGCCACCGATTTGGTCAGCGCCCCCACCCGGAACCGCCCGGCCGCTCCCGCGAGGGCGTCGGCCCGGTCCCGGTTCACCACGAGCCGGGGGTGCCCCAGGACCGCGGTCACCACCAGGTCCCGGCACCAGGTGAGAAGCAGCTCGAGGGCCTCCCCGAGGTCCTCTCGATCCCGCGCAATCTCCTCGGCCAGCTCCACACAGGCGGCCGGGCCCCGCTCCAGGGCGGGGAAGAGCCGGCCGACCAGGGCATCCCGGTTCTCCAGGAGCGCCCCGCCCGCCAGCGCGAGCGCCTTTCCCACGCTCCCCCGCGCCAGGGCCGCCAGGGCAGCCGCCCGGTCGGCCGCGACGCCCGCCCCCGCCAGATGCCGCGCGATGAGCGCCTCCGACACCGAGCCGAAAGCCAGGCGCTGGCAGCGGGAGACGACCGTGGGGAGCAGCGTTTCCGCCCGCCCGGCCAGGAGGATGAACGTGGTGGACCCGGGCGGCTCCTCGAGGATCTTCAGGAGGGCGTTCTGCGCCTGCTCCGTCAGGGCCTCGGCCGGGTCGAGCAGCGCAAAGCGCCGCCTCCCCTCGTAGGGGCGGCGGCCCACCTCCTCCCGCAGGGCCCGGACCCGGTCGATCCGGAGCGTCCCCTCGTCCGGGGTCAGGTGGAGGACGTCCGGATGGCTCCCGGCCGCCACCTTCCGGCAGGCGGCGCAGCTCCCGCAGGCGTCTCCCTCCGGCGGAGGCCGCAGGCAGTTGGCGGCCTGGGCCAGGGCAAGGGCCACCCGGCGCTTGCCCACCCCCTCGGGGCCAACGAACAGGTACGCGTGCGCCAGCCGGTCAGCCCGCAGCGCCTGCCGCAGGAGACCGACGGCCCGCTCGTGCCCCAGGATTCCTTCGAAGCCCATGGATGTCCCGGGTGCCCCCGGCCCCCTGTGGTCCGGAATCCTAGCACAATCGGGGAGGGGCGACCAATAGGGTTTTGCCCGATCCGCCCCCCAGGCCGGTTGCCCGGGAAGGTCCCCGATGGTTTGGCTGGTCGCGGACTCCCCCGGGCCGCGCACCCGCCTGAGCCTGCCTGCACGCCGATCCGCTGTCCGCGGCCGCGCTCCAGATCTCAGAACGCGCTCACGCCCCACTCCGAGACCCCCGCTCCATTGTTGTCACCAAACCATTACCCAATCGGTGCTTATCCGTTACTTTAGTTATCGGCTTGGTTGCGGGAACTTGCCGGCCTTCGTTGAGCCGCCCAGGCGCGCGGAAGGGATCCCCAGACACCATCCGGCCACCCTGAAAAACTTCTCACCGGGAATTTCCTCCGCTGGATTCGGGCTATTACCCAATTGCAAGCAATGGGGTGAAGGAGAACTATTGGGCAGAAGGATCCTAACGGACGGTGGGCGGAAAGGGCGTCGCTCTCTTTGCTGGCCCCGTGCCGTTCCGGGCCCTCATCGTTCCCTGTAGAGACTCCGAGGCGCGGAGGATAGTGTCAGCGACTTTCCATTGAGAAGGCCACCACGCCCCTCAGGGCGACGACCCTCGCTCAGGTGGGGAGCCATCGCCGGTGGGAGGGCGCCCGCAAAGGGCTGATGAGACGGCCGTGAAGCCCACAGACCGGATGACCCGCGCGCTCCGCGGGGGGGTGCTCCTTCTATTCGCCGGGGCCCTGGCCCTCCTCACGCCGGCCGGGGCCCCGCCCGGGATCGCCCCACGGGAGCTCTCCGTGGGGGCGAAGCAGCCCGTCCGGGAGGCCTTCGCGCAGCCCCCCCTCAGCCCTGAGGTCAAGCAGGGAGGGATGCTCGCCCTCGCGCTGACGGGCCCCGGTGAAGCGCAGAGGCTCCCTCCCGGCCCCCGGTCCGGGCCCACGGCGGTGACGCAGGCCCGGGTGCACGCGGCCTTCGGGACCCTGCCCCTCTACTTCATCGAGAACCAGGGCCAGGTCGACAGGCGCGTCACCTACTATGTCCAGGGCCACGACACGACCGTCTACTTCACCCCGACGGGGGTCACCCTCGCCCTGACGGGTCCGGCGGCTCCCCCGCCCGCTGGCGGGCCCCCGGGCCTCGCGCGGCCCGCAGGCCTCCGCTCCCTCCGAGACCCGGAAGGGGCGCGGGAGCGCTGGGCTGTCAAGCTCGACTTCGTGGGTACCAACCCTGAGGCGCGCCCCCGGGGCCAAGACCCCACCCCGGCCGTGGTGAGCTATTTCAAGGGCCCCCGCGCGCAGTGGAAGCCCGGGCTCCGGACCTACGCGAGCCTCATCTACCCGGAGCTGTGGCCCGGGATCGACCTCGTCTTCGCCGGCACCGCCGGCCGCCTGAAGTACACCTTCCTGCTCCACCCGGGCGCCGACCCCGCTCGGATCCGGCTGGCCTACCGCGGCGCCACGGCCGTCACGCTCACCGGCGCGGGAGCGCTCGATGTCTCCACCCCGGTGGGCGGCTTTCGGGACGAGCAGCCCTCGGCCTATCAGGAGGTGGACGGGCGGCAGGTCGCGGTGGCGGCCGCCTACGCGCTGGATCCCGCGGCGCCGGCCGGAACGCAGGGCTACGGCTTCCGGTTGGGTCCCTACGACCGGGACCGGCCGCTCGTCATCGATCCGGCGATTCTCGTCTACGCCGGCTATATCGGTGGGGTTGGCGAGGACCAGGGCCTCGGCATCGCCGTGGACAGCGCCGGGAGCGCCTACGTCACCGGCTTCACCACCTCCCCCGAGGCCACCTTCCCCGAGACCGTGGGGCCGGACCTGAGCTTCAACGGTGGTACCTTCGACGCCTTCGTGGCCAAGGTGAACGCGGCGGGCACAGGGCTTGTCTACGCCGGCTATATCGGCGGGGCCGGCGAGGACCAGGGCCTCGGCATCGCCGTGGACAGCGCCGGGAGCGCCTACGTCACCGGCGT
>DASYVA010000073.1 GCA_036000645.1 Candidatus Methylomirabilis sp. | reverse complement strand
ACCGGGAGCACCCGCCTCTTCGGGGCCGCCGAGGCCATCGCGCGGCGGCTCAAGGCGGACATCCGCGCGGAGGAGGGGCTGGTCGCCTCGGTGGGGGTGGGGTCGAACAAGTTCGTTGCCAAGGTCGCCTCCGACCTCGGGAAGCCGGACGGCTACGTGGCCGTGCCCCCGGGGCAGGAGAAGGCCTTCCTGGCCCCCCTTCCCGTCTCGCGCCTCTGGGGGGTGGGGGCGAAGACGGGGCGCCTGCTCCGCTCCCTCGGCCTCATCACGATCGGTGCCGTGGCCGCCTGGCCCGAGGCGGCGCTCGTGGCCCGCTTCGGCGAAGCCGGCCGACACCTCTCGGCGCTGGCCAACGGCATGGACGACCGGCCGGTGACGCCGGACGAGGCGGCGAAATCCATCGGGGCCGAGACCACCTTCGAGGAGGACACCGCCGACCCGCGCCTCCTCCGGCGGACGCTCCTCGCCCTGGCCGAGCGGGTCGCCCGGCGGCTCCGGCGGGAGGGCGTGCAGGGGGGCACCGTCACCCTCAAAGTGCGCTTCGAGCCGTTCGAGACCCACACCCGCGCCCGGACGCTCCCTGCCCCCACCGCCCTGGCAGACGAGATCTACCCGGTGGCGGCGGAGCTGCTGGCCGCGGCTCGCCTCCCCGGACGCCGGATTCGCCTCCTGGGAATCGCCCTGTCGCGCCTGGTTCCGGCCGCGGCGGCGGGGCAGCTCCCTCTCTTCGGCGAGGGCGCACGGCGCCGGGAGCGGGTCGCCGCGGTCATGGATGCCGTGGCCGAGCGCTTCGGAGAGGAGGCCCTGACCCGCGCGGCGCTGCTTGACCGGCCGCGGCGGCGGGCTCGCCATGGCGACGCTTGAGGGGGTCGTGGAGCGGATCACCTACGCGAGCGCCGAGGACGGCTACACGGTGGCTCGGCTGGCGGTGACCGGTCACGCCGCCTCCGTCACCGTCGTCGGGGCGATGCCCGGCGTCCATCCCGGACAGGCGCTGCGCGTGACGGGCGAGTGGACGCGTCACGCCCGCTTCGGCGAGCAGTTCCGGGTCACCGCCTGCGAGGCCCTGACCCCCGCCACGCGGGTCGGGATCGAGCGCTACCTGGGCTCCGGCCTCATCAAGGGGATCGGCCCCGTGACCGCCCGCCGCCTCGTGGAGCGGTTCGGGGAGGAGACCCTGCGGGTCATCGAGGAAGAACCGAAGCGTCTCCGGGAGGTGAGCGGCGTCGGCCCGGACCGGGTGGCCCGGATCCGATCGGCCTGGGACGCCCAGCGGGAGGTCCGGGAGGTGATGCTCTTCCTCCAGGGGCACGGGGTCTCGGCCACCTACGCGGGGAAGATCTTCAAGGCCTACGGGCGGGGCGCCGTGGCCCTCCTCAAGGCCAATCCGTACCGGCTGGCCCGCGACATCCACGGCATCGGATTCAAGACCGCCGACGGCATCGCTTCCCGCCTGGGGGTTTCCTCGGACGCGCCGATCCGCCTGGAGGCGGGGCTCCTCCACGTCCTCGGCGCTCTCACGGAGGAGGGACACTGCTGCTATCCCCGGGACGGGCTGCTCAAGGCAGGAGCCGAAGTCCTCCAGGTGCCGCCCGGGGCGCTCGAGGGAGCGCTCGCGCGCCTGGCGGAGGCGGCGGAGGTCGTGGTGGAGCCGGGGGAAGACGAACCCGTCGTCTTTCCCAGGGAGCTCCATGAGGCCGAGGTGGCCCTGGCCCGCCGCCTGGCCGCGTTCCGCAAGGGGCCCCGGTTCGACGTGAGCCTGGATGTGGCGCGGGCGCTCCCGTGGGTCGAGGGCCAAAGCGGCCTCGCCCTCGCCCCCAAGCAGCGGGAGGCCTTGGCCACCGCTCTCGGGGGGAAGGCGGTCATTATCACGGGCGGGCCCGGAACCGGGAAGACCACCATCCTCCGCTGCCTGCTCACAATCCTCGAACGCAAGGGCCTCCGGGCCCTCCTCACGGCGCCCACGGGGCGCGCCGCAAAACGGTTGACCGAGGCCACGGGGCGGGCAGCCCAGACGCTCCACCGCCTCCTGGAGTTCAGCCCGCGGGAGGGGATCTTCCGGCGGAGCGCGGCGCGGCCCCTTGATGCCGCGGCAGTCATCGTGGACGAGCTCTCCATGGCCGACCTGCCCCTCATGCACCGGCTGGTGGAGGCGCTGCCGCGGGAAGCGCTCCTGGTCCTGGTGGGGGATGCGGATCAGCTCCCCTCGGTGGGGCCGGGGGCGGTGCTGACCGACTGCATCGCGTCCGGGGTTCTCCCCGTCGTCCGCCTCCAGGAGATCTTCCGGCAAGCGGAGCAGAGCCTCATCGTCCAGAACGCCCACCGGGTCAACCGGGGGGAGATGCCGATCCTGGAGGGGACCGGGGACTTCCAGTTCCTGGAGGAGGAGGACGCGGACCGGCTGGCCGCCCTGGTGGTCGAGACGGCGGCGCGCACCCTGCCGGCGCGGCACGGCCTCCACCCGCTCGAGGAGATCCAGGTGCTGGCTCCGATGCACCGGGGGACGCTCGGCGTGGCGGCCCTGAACCAGGCGCTGCAGGCGGCTCTAAACCCCACGGGCCCGGCGCTGACCCGGGGGCAGCGCGTCCTCAGGGTCGGGGACAAGGTGATGCAGCTCCGGAACAACTACG
>DASYVA010000072.1 GCA_036000645.1 Candidatus Methylomirabilis sp. | reverse complement strand
GCGACGGAGCCGCCGGTGCCGCCCAGCGTGAAGGAGGGGCGGATGATGGCCGGGAAGCCGACCAGGTCGAAGATGCGGAGGGCTTCCTCCGGGGTGCGGGCGTAGCCCGAGCGGGGGACCTCCAGGCCGATCCGCTCCATGGCCTGCTTGAACAACTCCCGGTCTTCCGCCTTCCGGATGGCGTTCATCTTGGCCCCGATGAGCTCGACCTGGTAGCGGTCCAGGATCCCCTTGGCTGCCAGGACCACGGCGAGGTTGAGCGCCGTCTGGCCCCCCAGGGTGGGCAGCAGCGCCTCCGGGCGCTCGGCGGCGATGATGGCCTCCAGGATCTCGGGCGTCAGCGGCTCCACGTAGGTCCGGTCCGCCATCTCCGGGTCGGTCATGATGGTGGCCGGGTTGCTGTTCACCAGCACGACCTGGAACCCCTCGGCCCGCAGCGCCTTGCAGGCCTGGGTGCCCGAGTAGTCGAACTCGCAGGCCTGGCCGATCACGATCGGCCCGGAGCCGATGATCAGGATCTTTCGCAGGTCCGTCCGCTTGGGCATGGGTTCAGTCGCTTCGCTCCGTCACCGCCCTCGACAGGCCATTCGTCAGTTGTCGCCGAACTGGATGCGGGGCGGGCCGGCGGAGCCCCGCCGCTCGCGCTCCATCAGCGCCACGAACCGCTTGAACAGGTAGTGCGAGTCGTGGGGCCCCGGGGAAGCCTCCGGATGGTACTGGACCGCGAAGACCGGGACCGTCCGGTGCACCAGCCCCTCGCAGGTGCCGTCGTTCAGGTTCACGTGGGTCTGGAGGACGTCCTCCCGGCGGATGGCCAGCTCCCCGATCCGGGTATCGCGGAACGAGCCCATCTCCACGGCGAAGCCGTGGTTCTGGGTGGTGATCTCCACCTTTCCGGTCATCAGGTCCTTTACCGGGTGGTTGCACCCGTGATGGCCGAACTTGAGCTTGAAGGTCTTGCCCCCCAGGGCCAGCCCCAGAATCTGATGCCCCAGGCAGATCCCGAAGATGGGCTTGCGCCCGATCAGGGCCCGGACCGTCTCGATCAGGTAGGGAACCCCTTCCGGGTCCCCGGGGCCGTTCGAGAGGAAAATGCCGTCCGGCTGCTGGGCCAGGACCTCCGCGGCCGACATCGTTGCCGGGACCACCGCGACGTTGCACCCGAGGCTGACGAGCCTCCGCAGGATGTTGAGCTTGATGCCGCAGTCGAAGGCGACCACCTTGAAGGGGCCGCCGGCGCGCGGGGAAGCCCCGAAGAGATCCATCTGGGGCGCGGCCGGGCCGCTCGCCGCCTCTGCCCCGCCCCGCACGCCGCCCTTCCCCCAGACCCACACGTCCTCGGTCCAGGTGTAGGGGGCAGGGCACGTCACCTCGGCCACCAGGTCCCGCCCGATGAGCCCCGGGGAGGCCTGTGCCTTTTCCACCAGGCGCGCCGGGTCCTCGTCCCGAGTGGAGAGGCAGCCCTCCTGGGCCCCACGGTCGCGGATGTGTCTCGTGAGGGCCCGGGTGTCAATCCCCTGGATGCCGATGATCCTGTGCGCCTTCAGGAACTCCTCGAGTCCCTCCTGCATCCGCCAGTTGCTCGGGCGCTGGCAGCCCTCCCGCACGATGAACCCGGCCAGGGCGGGCCGGCGCGCCTCCAGGTCCTCCGCGTTCACCCCGGTGTTGCCGATGTGAGGATAGGTCATGCAGACGATCTGCCCCCGGTAAGAGGGGTCGGAGAGGACCTCCTGATAGCCGGTCATCCCGGTGTTGAAGACCACCTCCCCGATGGCCTCCCCCTCGGCGCCGAAGGGGCGTCCCTCGAAGATGGTGCCGTCCGCCAGCGCCAGGACCGCCTTCCGGCTCATGCCTCCCATACCACCTTCCCCCCGACGATGGTCATCACCGGGGCGCCCTTGAGCTTCCAGCCGAGGAATGGGGAGTTCTTGCTCTTGGAGGCCATGGCCTTCGCCTCCGCCACCCACTCCCGCTCCGGGTCGAGGAGCGTCACGTCCGCCTCGGTGCCCGGCGCCAGGGTCCCCTTCCCCTTCAGCCCCAGGATCCGCGCCGGGGCGACGCTCATCCGCTCCACGATCTGGGGCAGGGTCAGGACCTTGCCGTGGTACAGCTCGGTGAGCACCACACCCAGACAGGTCTCCAGTCCGGTCACCCCAAAGGGGGCGTAGTCGTATTCCTGTTCTTTTTCCGCCAGGGCGTGCGGCGCATGATCGGTGGCGATGCAGTCAATCGTGCCGTCCGCCAGCGCCTCCCGCAGGGCGGCCTGATCCTCCGCGGCGCGGAGCGGCGGGTTCATCTTGGTATTCGTGTTGAACCCTCGCACCGCGTCCTCGGTGAGCGCGAGGTGGTGCGGCGTCACCTCAGCCGTCACCTTCACCCCCCGGACCTTCGCCTCGCGCAGCGCCCGCACCGACTCGGCGGCGCTCAGGTGGCAGAGGTGCAGCCGGGCCCCCGTGAATTCGGCCAGGAGAATGTCCCGCGTGACCTCGACCGCCTCCGCGATCCCCGGGATCCCCTGGAGGCCGATCTGGGTGCTGACGAGCCCTTCGTGCATCACGCCGCCCTGGCTCAGGCTCAGCTCCTCGCAGTGGGGGATCACCGGGATGTCGAACATGGTGGCGTACTCCATGGCCCGGCGCATGAGGCCCGCGCTCGAAACGGGGCTGCCATCGTCGGAGATGCCGACGCAGCCGGCCGCCACCAGCTCCCCGATCTCGGCCAGCTCCTGCCCCTTCCGGCCCTTCGAGATGGCGCCGATGGGGTAGACGCGGGCCGCCCCGTGCTTCGCGGCCTCCTCCAGGATGAACTCGGTCACGGAGGCGGAGTCGTTCGGGGGCTCCGTGTTGGGCATGCAGGCGACGCCCGTGAACCCTCCCCGCGCTGCCGCTGCCGTCCCGCTGGCAATCGTCTCCGCATCCTCCCGCCCCGGCTCCCGCAGGTGGACGTGCATGTCAATCAGGCCGGGACATACCACCAGCCCCTTGGCCTCGATCAGCCGGTCGGCCTCCTCGGGGCTCCGTCCCCCCGGCGCACCGCGCCGAGCCTTGCCCCCGTTCCCGCCGAGGTCAACGCTCCGGATGACGCCGTCCTCGATCAGGACGTCCATCAGCCCGTCGAGGCCGTTCACCGGGTCAACAACCCGCCCGCCCCGAATCACGATGCGCATCGCGCACTCCTACGCGGCGGCCGCCTTGGCCGCCGCGGGCTGGCCGCCGGTGAGGAGGAACAGCAGGGCCATCCGGACCGCCACGCCGTTCGTCACCTGGTCGAGGATGATGGAGTAGGGCCCGTCCGCCACCTCCGGCGCGATCTCCACCCCCCGGTTCATCGGGCCCGGGTGCATGATGAGCACCCCCTCCTTCGCCCGCTTGAGGCGCTCCCCCGTCAGGCCGAAGAGCCGGCTGTACTCCCGTAGCGACGGGAGGAGGCCGCTCCCCATTCGCTCCCGCTGGATCCGGAGCATCATGATGATGTCCACGTCCCGGATGGCCTCGTCCATCTTCGTCGTGACGGCGGCCCCCAGTTGCCCGACGTGCCGCGGGAGCAGCGTGGCCGGGCCGCAGAGGCGGACTTCCATTCCCACCTTCTGCATGCCGTGCAGGTTGCTCCGCGCCACCCGGCTGTGGGTGATGTCCCCGACGATGGCCACCTTGAGGCCGCTCAGGCGCCCGAACCGCTCCCGAATGGTGAAGAGGTCGAGCAGGGCCTGGGTCGGGTGCTCATGAGCTCCATCCCCGGCGTTGATCACGCTGGCGGCGACCGCCTCGGCCAGGACCTGGGGGGCGCCGGCAGCCGCGTGCCGGATGACGACCACGTCCGGGTGCATGGCCTGGAGCGTCCGGCCCGTGTCCAGGAGGGATTCCCCCTTGGCCACGGAGGAGGCGGACGTGGAGATGTTGATCACGTCGGCGCTCAGCCACTTCCCCGCGATCTCGAAGGAGGTCCGGGTCCGCGTGCTGGCTTCGTAGAACAGATTCATCACCGTCTTGCCGCGGAGGGCGGGAACCTTCTTGATGTCCCGGGAGGCGATCTCCTTCATGGACGCGGCCGTGTCCAGGATGAGGGTGATCTCCTCCGCCCCGAGCTCGCGGATCGTCAGGAGGTCCTTCCGCTTGAGCGCCATGCCTCGCCTCGCTTTCGCGCGGACGGCCCCTAGCCTTCCCGCCGCTCCTCCGGCCGCCGTCCCGCAGCGGACGGCTCCGGCTCCAGGATCACCACCCGGTCCACCCCGTCCTCCTCCTCCAGCAGGACCTGCACCCGCTCCTGCTGGGAGGTGGGGACGTTCTTCCCCACGTAGTCGGCCCGGACCGGCAGCTCCCGGTGTCCCCGGTCCACCAGGACGGCGAGCTGGATGAGGCGCGGGCGCCCCAGGTCCATGAGGGAGTCCAAGGCCGCCCGGACAGTCCGGCCGGTGTACAGGACGTCGTCCACCAGGACGACCTTCTTCTCGTCCACCGTGAAGGGGATCTCCGTCCTCCGGACCACCGGCTGCACGCCCACTTTCCCCAGGTCGTCCCGGTAGAGGGTCACGTCCAGGGCCCCCACCGGGACCTCGATCCCCTCGATCTCCTTGATCTTGCGGCTCAGGCGGCGGGCCAGCTCGATCCCACGGCTCCGGAGGCCTACCAGAACCACCTCGTCGGTCCCCTTGTTGCGCTCCAGGACCTCATGGGCGATCCGGGTGAGCGCCCGGCTGATCCCCTGGCCGTCCAGGATCTGCGCTTTTTCCCGCACCGGCCCCTCCGGGCAAAAAAAAACCTCCTCAGCGCCTGAGGAGGTCCCCCCTCACCTTCGTCCGGATGCACCCGTGCTGCATGCCTCTCCTTTTCTAACCTCACAGAGTTAGATTAAAAGGCGAGAGGATGATCGCAGAAGGACCGCGCCCTGTCAAGCGCCTTTTTGCTGTGAGTCCGGCATCTCCTCAGGGGGTGCTGGGGGAGCAACGGCAGTTCGCAAGAGTAACTGAGGAGTGCCTTTCAGACTGTAGCAGGCCACACCACCGATAGGTTCCAGCGGCTGGCCTAAAAGGCCGTGTGCGCCCGGCAGACGAGCCTTTCTCTTCGAGAAGATGGACTGTGCGGGTCGCCGACTCCGCCGGGCCATGGCTCGCACCATCAACGGAACTCCCGTGGTGCCGTCTCCCTGCCGACTCGGCGGTTGAGCTCTCGCTTACGGAGCAACCTGGGTCCAGATGCTGTCCGTCTGGAAGGTCTCGCCCGGCGCGACCGGGTAATCGAGCACCTGCGCGTCCAGGGTGGACCCCGCCGCCTGGGTGACGTGGTCCACGGTGAGCATCTGCCAGGCCAGCGTCAGCGGCACGAAGGGGGAGTAGGTCGCCGTCCCGACCTGCACCCCGTTCAGGTACTCGCGGACCCGGATCCGGGCCTGGCCGCTGCTCGCCTCCGCCCGGACCCAGGCCGTCAAGCGGTAGCGGGTCCCGGCCGCCCCGGTCGAGCCGACCCAGTTCGGGCTGTCGTTGATCCCGAACGGGGCCATGTCGCCGGCGCTTCGCACCTCGAGGGCGAATGCGCCCTCCTGCCCCCCGGGGACCCGCTCAATCACGGTGTCCGCTGTCGGATAGGGCATCCAGCCGCTCGTGTCGGTCTCGAAGGAGGGATTGCCGACCAGGTTCTGGTCAGCCGCAACCACCGTGATCACCAGGCTGTCCGGGGTGGGATCGGCCAGGCCTAGGCTGTTCGTCACGGTGAAGGTCACGGTGTAGGTCCCCAGGGTGCTGAACGTGATCTCCCCTGGGTCCTGAGCCGTGCTGTCGGGCGCGCCCCCGCCGAAATCCCACAGGAAGGTGAGCGGGAGGTGTCCATCCGGGTCGGTCCCGGTCCCGGCGAACGGCACGCTCTGGCCGGCCGGGATGGTCACGTTCCTGGCCGGGCTGTCGATCACCCCGTTCGGGGGTTCGTTGGTGGGGCTGACGAGCCGGATCGCGATGGTGTCCACCTGGAAGACCTGGCCGGGCGCGGAGGGGGTCTCCAGCACCTGGAAGTCCAGCGTGGACCCGGCCGCCTGGGCGACGTAATCGAGGGTGAGCTGCTGCCACTCCGGGGTCAGCGGCACGAACGGGGAGTAAATCGTCCCCCCGACCTGCACGCCATTCAGGTACTCCCGGACCTTCAGCCGGGCCTGGCCGGCGCTGCTCTCCGCCCGGACCCACGCGCTGAAGCGGTAGCGGGTCCCGGCGGCCAGGGTCTTCGCCACCCAGTTCGGGCTGTCGTTGATCCCGAACTCCGTCGTGGTCGCAGGGCCCCGCACCTCCAGCGCGAAGGCCCCCTCCTGCCCCCCCGAGACCCGCTGGAGCGTGGAGCCCCCGTAGGCAGCCCAGCCCCACGTGTTGGATTCGAAGGAGGGATTCCCGACGAAGTTTGCCGGAACCACCGTGATCACCCGGGTGTCCGGGGTGGGATCGGCCAGGCCTAAGCTGTCGATCATGGTGAGAGTGATCGTGTAGGTCCCCCGGGTGCTGAAGGTGACCGCCCCCGGGTCCTCCGCGGTCGAGTTGGGGGGGCCCCCACCGAAGGTCCAGAGGAAGGTGAGGGGGAGGTGCCCATCCGGGTCGCCCCCGGTCCCGGCGAACGTGACGCTCTGGCCGGTCCTGATGATCATGTCCCCCGCCGGGCTCTCGATCACGCCGTTCGGGGGCTGGTTGCTGGTCGTGGTGACGATCCGGATCGCGATGCTGTCCACCTGGAACACCTGGCCGGACGCGGAGGGGGTCGCCAGCACCTTGAAGTCCAGCGTGGACCCGGCCGCCTGGGTGACGTGAACGAGTGTGAGTAGTTGCCAGTCCGGCGTCAGCGGCACGAACGGCGAGTAAATCGTCCCCCCGACCTGCGTCTCTCGGTACTCCTGGACCCTCAGCCGGGCCTGCCCGGCGCTCGCCGCCGCCCGCACCCACGCGCTGAAGAGGTAGCGCGTCCCGGCCGCCCCGCTCGTGGCCACCCAGTTCGGGTTGTCGTCGATCCCGAACTCCGCTGTGCTGGCGGGGCCCCGCACCTCCAGCGCGAAGGCCCCCTCCTGCCCCCCCGAGACTCGCTGGATCGTCGCCCCCCCGTAGGGTCGCCAGCCGGTCGTGGAGGCCTCGAAGGAGGAGTTGCAAACCAGGTTGAGGCTGGGACTGCAGACCACCGTGATCACCCGGCTGTCCGGGGTGGGATCCGACACGCCTGAGCCGTCCCTGACGCTGAAGCTCACCGGGTAGACGCCTGGCCGGCTGAACACCACCGCCCCCGGATCCTCCACCGTGGCGTCGGGTGCCGCCCCGCCAAAGTACCACGTGAAGCTGAGCGGGAGATTCCCGTCCGGGTCGGTGCCGGTCCCCGTGAAGCTCAGGCTCTGCCCCGCCATGATCGTGACATCGGTCGGGGGGGTATCGATCACGCCGTCAGGCGCCTGGCTAGCAAGTACCCTGATCAGCCGGCTGGCCGGGGTGGGGTCGGCCAGGCCTAGGCTGTCGGTCACGGTGAAGGTCACCCAGTAGGTGCCGGGGGTGCTGAAGGTGACCGTCCCGGGATCCTCCACCGTGGTGTTGGGGGCCCCGCCCCGGAAATCCCACTGGAAGGTGAGGGGCAGATGCCCATCCGGTTCGCTCCCGGTCCCGGCGAAGGCGACGCTCTCGCCCGCCACAATGGTCACGTCCCCCGCCGGGCTATCGATCACGCCCTCGGGGGGCGCATGGACCGTGATCACCCGCCTGTCCGGGGTGGGATCGGCCAGGCCCAGGCTATCGGTCACCGTGAAGGTCACGGTGTAGATTCCGGGGACGTAAAATACCTTCAACCCCGGGTTCGGCCCGGTCTGGTTGGCCGCGCCCCCCCCGAAGTCCCAGAAGTAGCGGAGGGGTTCGTCGCCATCCGGGTCAGTCCCGGTTCCACTGAAACTCAGCGCCTGGCCCGCGCCGACCGTTATGTTGCCCGCCGGGGTGTTGATCGTCCCCTCGGGGGGCGCGTTGACCCTGATCGGATGCGAGGCGGCAGCGGTCCTCTCCTCGTCGTCCGTCACCGTGACGGACACGATGAAGGTCCCGCTGGCGGTGTAGGTATGGCTCGCTGTCGCCTCCGCCTGGGGCCCGACCACGGTCCCGTCCCCGAAGTCGAACCGGTAGGAGACGATCGCGCCGTCCGGATCCACGGAGCGGGAGGCATCGGCGATCACCGCCAGGGGCGGGTTTCCCACGGAGGGCGTGATCGTCAAGGCGGCCAGGGGAGGGCCGGAGTACGGGTAGTACTCCAGGGCGCCCCGGTCGGCGTAGAGGACCGGGCCGACCCCGGTGTTGGCCGTGGCCGGGTCATCCAGCCGAGCCTGCCCGGCGGCATCGGTCTCGGGCCAGTGGGGGACCGCGGAGTCGGCCGAATCGATGGCGGGGGAGCCGGGGAAGAGGCGGAAGTCCCCTCCCACCGAGTGAACGAACTGCGGGTCGGTCTGGATGGAGTTCGCGTCCTGGCCGGTGGCGGCCGTGAAGGCGGCGAGGGTCGCGTAGGTGGTCCCGGCGTATTTGATCGGCGCCTGGCTGGTGCGGTTCCAGAAGATGTTGGAATTCGAAACGAAGCTGCTACCATCCACGAAGAGGTCGTACTCCCCCGCTGCAAGCCCGTTGTTGACCCCGATGGAGTTGAAGATGGAGGGAGTGGACCTCACCACCGAGAAGCCCCGCCCGGCATTCCCCCACGCGACATCGCCGACGTGACGGGTTCCCTCCGTGTCGGAAACGTGGAAGCCGTGGCTGCCGTTGCGCCAGGAGAAATTCTGCCGGGACACATTGTTAGCCGAGCCTTTTTCGAGGAGGATCCCCGTCGCGAAAACGTTGTCGTGGGCATTGTTGCGCTGCAGCAGGTTGCCGGGCGAGCCAGCGAGATGGATGCCCCCGCCGCTGCGGAACACCTCGTTGTCCTGGATCGTCGAGCTGTTGACGCCCGACAGGTAGATCCCATCGATCCGATTGTCCGAGACCACGTTCGAACCGATCAGCACGTTCGCGGCGCCCCCCACTCTGATCCCACGACCGTGGGAGAAGGTCACGGTGTTGTTCGTGACCGTGAGATTATTCGAGGAGGGCGGTTCTAGAAACGCAGCGCCATTCAGATCGATCCCGTCCCCCTCGGTCCGGGTGATGGTGAAGCCGTCGATGGTAACCCAGGAGCGCCTGTCGACTAAGAAGCCCGTGTGCCGCAGGCCGACCAAGGTCTGGTGGGTCCCGGGGTTGTCCCCCCCGAGGTTGACGTAGAGGCCCTCCCCGAGGACGTAGTGGAAGGTCCCCGGGGCGAGGTCGGCCGGCTCGGCGTGGGAGAAGATCAGGCGTGCCCCGTCGACGAAGACCTGGCGGGAGAACCATGGGACGCTCGGCGCCAGCCACACGCTGCCGGTGGCGGGCGTCCAGAGGGCGGGGTCAGAGAAATCGTCCGCCCCGTCCAGGACCACGCCGGGCCCGAGGGCCTGGAAGACGAAGGGGCTCCCGTCCGCGCCCGAGGCGGGCACGTTGACCTGCTCCCGGTAGATGGCGGGCTTCACGAGGATCGTGGTGCCGGGTCCCCCCCGGGCGTAGGCGGCGGCCGAGATGGTGCAGTAGGGCGGGTTCCCCTCAGTGCCGGCGCCGGGCGCCGTATCCGAGCAGTCCGGGTTGGCCCCGTCCACGACGAAGGTGCCGGCGGCGAGGGCGCTCCCGGGACCAACGAGCCAGCAGAGGAGGCCCAGGAGCACCGCGACCCCGCGCGCCACGCGACCCCGCTCTAACCTCGCCACGCTTGAATTCGCCCGTTCCATTGCCCGCCTTCTCCTACGGGGCAGAGACCGCGTCGGTCCCTGCCCCGTATTGCCCGAGTGGCCATGGCGCCACCCCCAGGGGGCAGGCAGGTTCCATCCGCCTGATTCACGGGCTCCCTCCCCGCAGGGCGAAGCTGGTGTCGAGGGATTCCCGACCACCTCCGCCACCGTGATCACCCGGCGGTCAGGCGTGGGGCTCATCATCACCTGGCCGGGATCCTCCGGACGACGTGTCCCGCGACCCCCTGAAGCAATTGCAGTTGGCCTTCCACCCTGATGGGATGAGTGTCCCCGGAGAAGTCCACCAGCAGGCCCTTCTCCGAGCCTGGAGCGGCATCGCGGCAGCGCAGGATGGTCTCCTCGACTTCGTCGAAAAACTCCGAGCGATGGACCTGCTTGCAGAAGTCACAGCGCTGCTCGTAGATGAGGCTTGGCCGCTCGGGACGGGCGATTCGCGTCGCCTGCCCGGAGGCGACTGCCGCGCGGTCCACGTCATCCATCATTCATTCCCCTACACCTCTGCCTCCATCCTCCCCCCCGCGCTCCCCCCGACGGGGCCGGACGGTCGGCGCTAGCGGATCGGGGTCTCGAGGAACCGCGTGGTCCGCGCTGTGGAGAGCGGGCTCCCGGGCTCCAGGATCGGCGCGTAGTCGGACCCGTTGGGGAGGGGGAAGGTGACCAGCTCGTAGACGCCCACCAGCGTCCGCCCCACGCCCAGGCCCATCCCCTTGATGAGCCCCACGGTCAGCCCGTAGCCCGGACCATGGTCCTCAGTCTCCCGGACCATCGTCTTCGGCCACTCCACCAGAAACCCCAACGTCAGATTGCCGAGCCCCCGCCCCGCTTTCTCCCAGGCCCCGCCGGCTCCGTCGGGCTTTCCGCCCCCCGCTTCCGGAAGGGTCTCCTCTCCCCACGCCACGGCCACGCTCAACGCAAGAACCAGCCCCGCGAGCACAACACCCCGCCTCCCGTTCCCCATCCCTCTCCTCCTCTTCCTCTCCCCTCCCGACCCACCGCGGAGCTCCCGACGGCGCCGCCGCTATAGCCTCTCCCCGGCCCGGGGCGGGCCTTCCGTGAGTCCTCACGCCCCGAGGATTCCCTCCCGCCAAGAGCCACTCTATGTCCTGCACACGCCGATTGGGCCTACGGCAGAAGCCGGATGCCGATGTTGTCCACCTGGTCCAGAGGCTGTCCCCATGCCTGACCATGTAGGGGGCCGCCGTTCGAGCTGGGCCGCCGGTCGCTCCGGTCGTCCTCCGCGACCGTGAGGTGCATCAAGGGGACCACCAGGGAGCGACCCGCGCGGAGGCGATGGCGACTCTCGAGCCGGTTCAGATCCATGAGGACCCGGATGGAGGTGTCGTAGCGCCGCGCGATCTGGGAGAGGGTCTCGCCCTGGCCGATCATGTGGCGTTGCCACGTCACGCGCCGCGTCTTCTTGATCGCGTCAATTCTCTCTGCAAACAGGTCCCCAGCGCCGGCCGGAACCCGCAGCCGGTAGTCGGGCGTGTGGGGGGGCGTCACCAGGTGGTGCAGTTCGGGGTTCAGGGCCTGGAGCTCGGCGAGCGGGACCCCCGACGCCTGGGCGACGATCCGGAGGTCGAGGGGCTCCGGGAGCGCGAGCGGCTCCGTCGCGGGCACCTCCTCGGCCGGAGGGTCGAAGCCGTAGCGCTCCGGATCCTTGGCGAGGATAGTCATGGCCATGAAGGCCGGGACGTAGAGCTTGGTCTCCCGGGGGAGGTGAAGCCGCCAGAAGTCGGCCGTCCTCTGCCGCCACATCGCTGCTGCGATCTTCCCTTCGCCGGCGTTGTAGGCCGCGATGGCAAGCCTCCAGGAGCCAAAGAGCCCGTAGAGGTCCCGCAGGTACTCCGCCGCCGCCCGGGTCGCCTTCTCCGGGTCCCGTCGCTCGTCCAGCCACCAATCGATGCGCAGCCCGTACTTTCGCCCGGTGCTCGCGATGAACTGCCAGATCCCCACCGCCCGGGCTCGGGAGTAGGCCTCGACCCTGAAGGCGCTCTCGATGTAGGCCAGGTTCACCAGTTCCAGGGGGAGACCGTACTCCTGGAAGATCCCCCGCATCATGGGGAGGTAGCGCCCGGCTCGATCGAAGGCCTCCTGAATCCGCTCCCGCCGCTCTCCCCTGAAGAGATCCAGGTACGCCCGGACCTCGTCGTTCAGGTCGATGGGCACATCGAACGCGTCGGGACCCTCCGGGGCTCCGTCGGGGGGCTCGGACTCGTCTTCCCCCTGGTCCAACAGCCTGGTGTCCTCGGGGGTGACGAGCGTCTCCGCCGGGGCGGCGTCCCCGGGGACGAGATCCTGGTCCTCCTGCCCGGCCTGGGGGGGGCTCGCCGCTTCCCTGGGGACCGCTGGGGCGGCCGCGGCCGCGCGGGGCGGCGTTCCATCCCCCGCGAGGAGGCCCCCGTCGGCCGCACGGATCTCCTCCCCGGCTGAGGGTGGCGGCAGAAAGACGACCAAGACGAGGAGGATCGCGGGGAGGACCGAACGACAGTGGTGGTGG
>DASYVA010000071.1 GCA_036000645.1 Candidatus Methylomirabilis sp. | reverse complement strand
CTACCCCCTAGTGATGTGATCGAGCCGTCGGGCTCCGGGGGAGTCTCCGTTGGAGTGGTCATGTTTCCTCCAGCGCTCCACCAGGAACCTCTGGCCCCTGTTCGTCCCGCCACCTCTCTTCCGGCGGATTGGTCTATCCGGCCCTCCTCTCCCCGCTCGGATTCGCCCTGGGCCCTCGCGGGCCAGGTGGCGTCAGACGCCTGCATTGAAGGCTTCTACAAACTTGGGCAGATCTTCCTGCGAACCTTCGGTTCAAAAAGCACACAGGGGCAGCGCCCCTCCCGGCGGCCGCTGCTGTTCCCTCAGTGTAGCGGCTCTGTCCCCTGACTCAAGGTTTTTCTTGCTGCTACCGCGCGTCGCCAACTGCCACGCTCCCTGGGGGTTCGACAAGGCCCGGGGAAATCCTTCCTCCTTCCTCCTCGTCCGCACGGGGCCGCACGGGCCCGCACTCACTCAATCGCCTGCGCCCGCCTCATCCCGTCCTCCCACAGCCCGCTCCAGCAGCAGCTCGGCGACATAGCCGTCATAGTCCTCCGGAGGCACCTGGAGGGAGAGCGGCAGCAGGCGCCGCCACCCCCTCGGGGGGTGATCACGGAAGTATCGGCGTCGGGCCTCCAGGGTGCTGCCCGCTTCCTCGATGGGCTCGACCCGCGGCAGCCCGGGGAGGCCGGCCAGCGCCGCTCGCACGGCCGCCGACCCTGTCCCCGCCCCGACCAGGACGCGTCTTACCCCGAATTGCTTCGCCCAGACGGCGACCACATCTGCCAGCCGGTCCGAAGCCACGACCGACCGGGCCAGAATGGCCCCCCGCCGCCCTACGGCGATTCCACATTTTCGCCGGCCGGGATCGACGGCCAGAATCACCTCTGGCTCAGTCATTGCCCACTCAGGCGCCACATCCACGACCCAGGCTCATTCACTGAAGGTAATCCAGATGAGGAGATAGGCGTCGATCGGCACCCCGTCGCGCGTCGCCGGGACGAACCGCCATCTGAGCAGGCCCTGGCGAGCCGCCTCATCCAGAGCGGCGTCCCCCGAGGAGACGATCACTTCGACGATGGCCACAGCCCCGTCGCTGCGGATCAACAGCCGGACCTTCACCCGGCCGCGGACAGAGCCTTCCTCCACCACTGAACCGCTCCATGAGCCGGGGAGGATGGTGGCCCGCAACACAGGGTGCAACGGCGGCTGGTCCAGCGGAACTGGAGGTTTCAGGACAGGGTCGGACACCCTGGCGGCGGGTGAAGGACTCGCTGCGGCAGGGGCGAGCGTGGAACCTCCAGACGTCACGTCCCCGGTCCGCCTCGCCGGGGGAGTCCCTGTCGCCGCCGAGGCTTCCAGGGCGGGATCCGCGCCGGTGGTTCCCGCCCCCTCCACCCTCGTTTGAGCCTCTCGAGGGCCCGGACCCCTCGGCGCCTCCGACGGGACCATCGACCGCCTGGCATGCGGGCGGGGGTGTGGCGTTCGCGCGGCGGCCGGGCGAGACGGCGATCTGGGGGTTTGCGCTGAGGCGGCCGGCGAAGGACGCGGAGGGGCGGGCGGTCTGACCGGCGACGGCGGCCGGATCGGCCCCGGCGGGACAGGATATTCGAAGACGGGATGCCCCTCCGCTTCCGCCGAAGGGGCCCCGAGTTCCTTCGAAGAGCTCGTCGGAGCGGGAGGCGTGACGCGCCGCGCCATCAAGACCATTGTGGCCGCCCCGACGACCGCGGCCAGGAGGAGCGCGGCCACCTGCCATCGAGGTGGACCGGGCCGCATGTGGGTGCGGGGGGCCATCAGAAGTTTCCTCCGAGGGTCACAAAGAACGTCCTCCCCGCGCCGGGGAAGCCGCGCAGGGTCTCATACGGCACATCGAGCAGGTTGTCCACGCCGGCGCGGATCACGCCCTCGCCGATCTTCTGCTCGTAGCGGAGCCCCAGGATCATATAGCCCGGGAGCGTGACGCGTGTCGCCGGGAAGGTGGAGGTGTCCAGATCGTCTCGCGCCGAGACGTAATTCAGCAGCAACGAAACGTTGAGGTCTGGACGCGGCGCGTGGCGCAGGATCAGGTTGGCCTGCCAGCCGGGGAGACGGAGCAGGGGCGTGCCGGTCTGGCGGTCCAGGCCGCTGGACCAGGTGACGTTTGCCGAGAGCAGCCAGGCCCCGCCGAGGGTGCCGACCAGTTCGGCGGAGAGGCCGGCGATGCGGGCCGACCCCACGTTCATGGGAAGGCACCCCCCGACGATCAGATCCCGCGCGGAGGTGTAGAAGGCGTTGAGACGCGCAGTCAGTCCGGGGCGGAGCGCGGCCTCCGCACCCACGTCCGCCGCCCACGCCTCTTCTGGACGCAGCCCCGGATTGCTGCAGCCGGGAAAGGCGAGCTCGAAGAAGGTGGGGGCGCGAAAGGCGCGGCCGAGGCCGCCGCGTAAGCGCAGCGTCTCAGAGGCGAAGTGCACGAAACCCACCCGCGGATTGACCTGCCCCCCGTGGCCGGGATGGCTGTCGTAGCGCACCCCCACGCCCAGCAGGGTGCGGGGGCGGAGCAGCACGTCGTACTGCACGTAGCCGGCCGCCGTGGTGGCCTGGGCGGCAAAACTAGAGAACGTGGAAGAGGACCGAAACGTGACCGACTCCACTTCGGCGCCCCAGGTCAGGACGGCCCGGTCGTCGATCCTCTGCACCCTCTGCCAGGAAACGCCGGCGGCGGTGCCGCGATCGTCGGAGACGAACCCGGGCGACGTAAAGAGCAGGCGGTCCCCCAGCCACCAGAGGCGCGCCTCCGCCGAGGAGCCCCGCTCCCCCTTCTCCGTCCAGGTCAGGTGGGCGAGTGAGCGCTGATCGCCGATGCGGTCGGACGGGGTCGGAAAGAAGGTCGGACCGGGGAGGGCGGTGCGGCCCGCAGTGTGCTGGGCGGCGAAGGTGAGCGAGCGCGAAGCGCCGGTCTGTAGAATCAGGCGGGCGTTGGCGGTCCACCGGGAGGCATCGGCGTTGGGACGGTCGCCGCCGCTGCCGAGATACTGCGCACCCAGGCTGAGGACCCCGCCGCGCCAGCGCGCTCCGAGGCGCAGCGACGCCTGCGCGGCGCCGTGGCTCCCGGTCCCCGCGCTGGCCTGCGGGCGCGCATCCGTGCGCGTGATGACCTGGATCACCCCGCCGAGGGCGTTCCCATAGATCGCGGAATAGGGCCCGCGCAACACCTCGATCCGCTCCACGTCCTCCAACGCGATCGTGGACAGATTCACCCCAAACTGGGCCGTGCTGTTCAGCGGGATCCCATCGATCAGCACCAGCACCTGCTGGGGAGAAGAGCCGCGGATGGAAAGCTGGGACAACCCGCCAAGGCCCGCCCCTGCGGCGCGCACCGAGACCTCGGCCAGGAAGCGGAGGGCCTCTCCCAGGGTCAGAAATCCCATCCGCCGCAGTTCATCGGCGGGGATCACGGTGACGTAGGCGGGGGTAGCCGGGAGCTGTTGGGGCCGCCGGCCCGGCACGACCACTTCCTCTCCTTCGAAGGTGGGCACCTGGCCCAGCGCCGCCGGACCGGCCAGGACAAGGAGAAGGCCCACGACCACCAAGCCCGTGGGCCAAGGATGGCGGAGCATCGAAGACCCACCCCCTTCCGCGAAGGCGTGGATAGCCGCCACCGCTTTCCCGATGGAAGCGGGGGCGACGATAACGATATGGAAAGCGCAGGCAGGTCTTCTGGCTCCGGTTCCTCGCGTACCCTCAGCCTTCCCGGGCCTGGGACCGCCGGATGGCGATCGGCCTAGTGGCGTCTTGCCGGGGGCACGCTCCCCGTGACAGCGGCGGGACCGCGCCGGATTCCCCATCGGGCCGCCCGTGGGCGGACCGGTGAGTCACCGGCTTCCCTATTCTGACGGAGCGCTGCTCCGTCCACCTGCGCTCGCAGAGTAGGGTTTCCATAAGCGCTGAGGCGGCACCTTGCGAAACCGAAAAAC
>DASYVA010000070.1 GCA_036000645.1 Candidatus Methylomirabilis sp. | reverse complement strand
CAGCCACGCCGAGATCGCGGCCCGGCTCGGGATCAGCCCGCGTACGGCGGAGACCCACCGGGCCAACCTGATGCGCAAGCTCCGCCTCAAGACCCAGACCGACCTGATCCGGTACGCCCTCCGGCGGGGGATTCTCGCCGTAGAAGAAAGGTGATCGCACAGTAGGCTCGTCCGCCCCGCTCTCCTCCTCCCGGTCAGCCCCAGCCACGGCACCTGAGTCCTGGTGGACAATACGAGCTTCTCGCTGCGAAAAATACGGGACTTTTGCGGGCGAACTCCGTAGGGCTCCGGATAGACAGCATGCGCCTGCCCATTCGATACTTTGGCTCTTGTCCCTCCTTCCAGGGACCGGCCCGGCTCTCGGAGAGGAAGGCATGATGCCGATTTCCGTCCTGCTCGTGGACGACAATTCTACCTTCCTGCGCATTCTTCAAGAGTTTCTGCAGCAGCACCACCAGAGCGAGGTGACCGTGGTCGGCACAGCCAACGGGAGCGAAGAGGGCCTGGCGCAAGCACGCGCCCTTCAGCCGCAAACGGTCCTGCTCGACCTGGCTATGCCCAATCTCACCGGATTGAAGGCCATCCCCCGCCTGCGGCGGATCCTCCCCGACGTCGGCATCATCGCGCTCACCCTGCTCGACCCGATCAGGTACCGGCAGGCGGCCCTCGACGCGGGGGCGGACGAGTTCGTCTCCAAGACCGACCTGACCACCGCCCTGGTGCCGGCGATCACGCGGGTGGCCCTCGCCGGTACCCCCAGACAAGCCCATCGAAGCAAGAGCGCTCGGGAGGGAGACCAGCGCTGAGAAGGAAACGAGGAGGCCTGCTTGCAGAGGGCTGGAGACGAGGCATGAGCGAGCTCGAACTTCCCCACGAAGTACCGCGCGCCGAAACGTCACCTGACGGGGTCACGGAGCCGGCCGCCCCGCAGGCCCGTCCCCCGGCGGCGCCGGGGGGCAACGGGGCCGGCGACGACGGCCGGGAGGGCTCCAGCCTGGAGGCCTGGCGTGCGCGGCGCGAAAGCCCGAGCACGCTCCCCAGCCTCCTCGGGGACCGCCTCCCGGCGAGCGACAAAGAGTTGGTGGGGGTCTCTCCCCAGATGACGCGCGTCAAGGAGATGATCCCCCGGATCGCCGCGACCGCCTCGCCGGTCCTGATCGAGGGGGAGAGCGGCACCGGCAAGGAGCTCGTGGCGGCGGCCATCCACCGGGGTTCCCCCCGCGGCCGCCGGCCGTTCGTCGCGGTCAACTGCGGCGCCATCCCCCCCGACCTCCTGGAGTCGGAGTTCTTCGGCCACGTCCGCGGCGCCTTCACCGGGGCCGTGAACGATACCCTGGGACTCCTCCGCTCGGCCCACAGCGGTACCCTCTTCCTCGACGAGGTCGCCGAGCTCCCGCCGCGGCTCCAGATCAAGCTCCTCCGGGTGCTCGACGAGAAGCGGGTCCGCCCCGTCGGCTCCACCCGGATGCACCCGGTGGACGTCCGCATCATCGCCGCCAGCAACCGGCGGCTGGAGGATGCCCTCCGGGAGGGGAGCTTCCGGGTGGACCTCTTCTACCGGCTCAACGTCATCCGGATCGTGATCCCCCCCCTCCGGGAGCGGAAGTCGGACGTCCCCGCGCTGGTCGCCCACTTCCTCCGGCAGTTCAACGAGCGGTTCGGGCGGGACGTGCAGGGGGCGAGCCCCGAGGCGATGGCCGCGCTGATGGCCTACCACTTCCCCGGGAACGTGCGCGAGCTGGAGAACCTCCTCGAGCGCGCGTACGCGCTTGGGGCCACCGGCCAGATTACGGTGGCAGATCTCCCGGACCTCTCCCCCGCCGGGAAGCCTGCCCACCCCGCGGAGCGGCTCCCCACCCTTGCCGAAGTGGAACAGGAGCTCATCCTGCGGGCCCTGCGCCTCCACCGCAACGACCCGGACAAGGCCGCCCGGGCCCTGGGCATCTCCCGCCGGACGGTCACCCGGCGGATGAAGGAGTACCGGACCTGCTAACGCTCCCTCCCACGCCTGCTTCTTTACGCCCACGGCCCGCCTCGCGGCCGCAATCCTGGCAGCCCCGCCGGTGCCCCGAGCGACGGCCATGACGCCAACGCGCAGTGGCTCCGTCGGTACCACCCCCCAGAGCTCGGTGCTTGGGCTCGTCGTTTTCACCATCGAGGCGCAGCGCTACGCCCTTCCCCTGCCCGCGACGGAGCGGATCCTGCCAATGGTAGCTGTGTCGCCCCTGCCGAAAGCTCCGGACGTCGCCCTCGGCGTGATCAACCTCCACGGCACGGTGATCCCGGTCCTCGATATCCGCCGCCGATTCGGCCTCCCTCCCCGCGACTACGGCCCGAGCGCCCATCTCGTGGTGGCGCGCACAATACGCCGCACTGTGGCACTGCCGGTCGACGAGGTTCTGGGCGTCAGGGAAGTGCCAGCGGAGGCCGTGGCGGAGCCCGGGCGGGTTCTCCCGGGCATCGGTCACGTTGCGGGGATCGCGGCGCTCGAAGACGGCCTGCTCTTCATCCAGGACCTGGACGCCTTCCTCTCTCTGGATGAAGAGCACGTCCTGACAGAAGCGCTCCAGGAGATTCGGCGGTGAGCCTATCGGTGGAGGTGTGCCGTCAGGCACGGACCCTCATTGCCACCCGCTTGGGCCTGGACTTCCCGGAACGTCGCCAGGCGGACCTGGAACGGGGCCTGGCCCGGGCCTGGCGCGCCGCAGCGGTCCCGGCGCCGGAAGCCTACCTGGCCTGGCTGGCGAACTTGCCGGACGAGAGCCCGGAGTGGAGGCGGCTCGCCAGCCATCTCACGGTGGGCGAGACCTACTTCTTCCGCGACCGCTCCTGCTTCGAGGCGCTGGAGCAGCAGGTCCTCCCCCCCTCATCGCGACCCGCCGTGCAGAGGGCATCCTGCGCCTTCGGCTCTGGAGCGCCGGGTGCGCCACCGGGGAGGAGCCGTACTCGCTTGCCATCCTGCTGGATCGCCTGCTGCCCGACCGCTCCGAGTGGGCTTTGACCATCCTGGCCAGCGACATCAACCCCGACGCCCTGGAGGCGGCCCAGCAGAGGCGCTACCGGGAGTGGGCCCTCCGGGACACGCCCGCCTGGATCCGAGATCGGTACTTCCACTCCCGGGGCGGGGGAACCTTCGAGCTCGACACGAGGATTCGGCGGATGGTCGCCTTTGCACCGCTCAATCTCGCCGAGGGGACCTACCCGGCCATGGTGACAAACACTGCCGCCATGGATCTGATCGTCTGCCGCAACGTGCTCATGTACTTCACCCGTGAGGCGCAACACGCGGCGGTCACACGGCTCCGGATGGCGCTGGTGCCGGGAGGATGGCTGGTGGTGAACCCGGCCGAGGCTTCCACCGAGCTCCTCCACCCGTTGGTTCCCGTCAATTTCCCCGGCGCCATTTTCTACAGGAAGGAGTCCGCTTCCTTCAGTCCGCCGGTCGCGAGCTGGCAGCCCGAGACAGGCTTCCCCGCCCACCCGGATCCTTTCCCCTTTGCGCCCGCGCTGGAAGCGGCGGCCACGCCGCAGGCGCCGGTCCCCTCCCCCTCCACGGCGCAGGCCGAAGACCTGCCGGACCCAGCTACTCTCCTCCGGCGAGCCCGCACCCTGGCAGACCGGGGCGACCTGGAGCAGGCCCGCCATCTCTGTCAGGCCGCAGTGGGGCGAGATCGCCTCAACCCGGAGACGCACTTCCTGCTGGCAGCGATCTGTCAGGAGCGGGGAGAAGTCCCCGCGGCCCTGGAAGCGCTTCGCCGGGCCATCTACCTGGCCCCGGAGTTCGCACCGGCCCACTTCCTCCAGGGGAGCCTCCTGCTCCGCCAAGCGAAGCGCAGGCGGGGGCAGCGCTCCATGGAGACCGTAGTGCGCCTGTTGACCTCGGTGCCGCACGATGAGCCAGTACCCGGCAGCGACGGCCTGACGGCGGGCCGCCTCCTGGAGATGGCCCGGGCATATCTGGAGGTCCGGTGATGGAAGCACCGCGGCGGGCGATCAGTTGGCAGCAGGTGTATGTCCACCTGGAGCAGGTTCGGCGGGCCCTCGAGGCCGGCGGGGAGCGTTCACCAGAAACGGTCAAGCAAATCTTGGAGGAGAGGGCGAAGGCGCTGGCGCGACCCCTGGACTCGGCTCCGACCGCCACCGCCATGCTGGACCTCTTGGTCTTCTCTCTCGCGGGGGAGCGCTACGGGA
>DASYVA010000069.1 GCA_036000645.1 Candidatus Methylomirabilis sp. | reverse complement strand
GGATGAAGCGCGCGTTCTGCCACAACTCTTCCACGGTCCGGCAGCCGCTGTAGCCCATGCCGGCCCGGAGTCCCCCGACCAGCTGGTAGACGGTGGCGGACAGCGTCCCCCGATAGGGGACCCGGCCCTCGATCCCCTCGGGGACCAGCTTCCCGGCCTCCATGCCCTCCTCCTGGAAGTACCGATCGCGCCCGCCCCGCTCCATGGCGCCCAACGACCCCATCCCCCGGTACACCTTGTAGGAGCGCCCCTGGTAGATGACCATCTCGCCCGGGCTCTCCTCCGTCCCCGCGAAGAGGCTGCCCAGCATCACCGTAGAGGCGCCCGCCGCGAGCGCCTTCGTCATGTCCCCCGAGAACTTCACGCCCCCGTCGGCGATGAGCGGGACCCCGTGCCGGCTGGCCGCCCGGGTCGCCGCCAGGATCGCCGTGATCTGGGGCACCCCCGCCCCGGCGACCACCCGGGTCGTGCAGATGGAGCCGGGTCCGATGCCGACCTTCACCCCGTCCGCCCCGGCCCGGATCAGGTCCTCGGCCCCCTCCTCCGTGGCGACGTTCCCCGCCATCACCTCCAGGTCGGCGTAGCGCCCCTTCAGCATCTTGACGGTCTCCAGGACCGCCGCCGAGTGGCCGTGGGCGGTGTCCACCACTACCAGGTCCACGCCGGCCTTGAGCAGCAGGGGCACCCGCTCCTCCGCGTCCTCGTGCACGCCCACCGCTGCCCCCACCCGCAGGCGCCCGAGCCCGTCCTTGCAGGCGTTCGGGTACTTCTTCCGCTTCTCGATGTCCTTGATGGTGATGAGGCCCCTGAGGGTGAACTCCTCGTCCACCACCGGGAGTTTCTCGATCCGGTTCCGGTGGAGGATCTCCTTCGCCTCCTCCACCGTCGTCCCGACCGGCGCCGTGATGAGCGGATCCTTCGTCATCACCGCGCTGATCGGCAGGTCGAGCTTGGTCTCGAAGCGGAGGTCCCGGTTGGTGAGGATGCCGACCAGCCTGCCGTTCTCGGTGACGGGCACCCCCGAGATCCGATAGCGCTCCATGACCTCCAGCGCCTCGGCGATCTTCTGGTGCGGCCGCACCGTGATCGGGTCCACGATCATCCCGTACTCGGACTTCTTGACCTTGTCCACCTCGGCCGCCTGGGCCGGCGGCGGCATCGCCCGGTGGATGATGCCGACGCCGCCCTCCCGCGCGAGGCCGATGGCGAGGCGCGCCTCGGTCACCGTGTCCATGGCAGCGCTGACGATCGGGATGTTGACGGAGATGCGGCGGGTGAGCTTGGAGGCGACGTCCACTTCCTTCGGCTGGACCTCCGACCGGGCGGGCAGGAGCATCACGTCGTCGAAGGTCAGTCCCTCTTCGAGCGGCCCGTGGACCATCGGTGCACCTCGGCGCTGTTGTCTCCTCCCCACGAGATGTGGGGAATTTTCCAGACGCTACCACAAACTCTTGGGGCCGTCAACCCCGGGAGCGCTCGTCTACAGCAGGTGCATGGCCTCCCGGGCCTCCTTCAGGGTGGCGGCCGCCACCGCCCGGGCCCGGGCCGAGCCGTCGTTCAGGACTTCAGCGATCTGGGCCGGCCTGGCCATCAGCTCCTCCCGCTTCTCCCGGATCGGATTCAGGACCGGGAGCATGTGCTTGAGAAGCACGTCCTTGCAATCCAGGCAGCCGAAGAGGGCCCGGGTGCATCCGGGGATGATGGTCTGCTCCCGGACGCTGATCGGCGTGAAGATCTTGTGCACGTCGTACACGGGGCACTTGTCGGGGTCGCCGGGGTCGCTCCGCCGCTTGCGGGCCGGGTCGGTCACCATCGGCCGGACCTTGGCGGTCACCTCCTCGGGGGTCTCCGCCAGGTAGATGCAGTTGTTCCGGCTCTTGGACATCTTCTCCCCGTCGGTCCCCCGGACCCGCGGGACCTCGGTGACCTTGGCCGCCGGCTCCGGGAAGACCGGCCCGTAGAAATTGTTGAAGCGGCGGGCGATCTCCCGGGTCAACTCGATGTGCGGGAGCTGGTCCTGCCCGACCGGGACGTAGTTCGCCTTGTAGATGAGGATGTCGGCCGCCTGGAGGACCGGGTAGCCCAGGAACCCGTAGGTGGAGAGGTCCTTGTTAGGGTTGGCCTCCTGCTGCTCCTTGTAGGTCGGGACCCGCTTCAGCCAGGGCTCCGGCGTGATCATGGAGAAGAGAAGGTGCAGCTCCGCGTGCTCCGGCACCCGCGACTGGACGAAGATGGTGGCCCGCTCCGGGTCCAACCCGGCGGCCAGCATGTCCGCCGCCATCTCCCGGATGTTGGCCTGGAGGTCACCGGTCTCGGCGTAATCCGTGGTCAGGGCGTGCCAGTCGGCGATGAAGAAGAAGCAGTCGTACTCCCGCTGGAGGGCGATCCAGTTCTGGAGCGCCCCCGCCAGGTTCCCCAGGTGCAGGCGCCCGCTGGGGCGCATCCCGCTCAGCACGCGCTCGCGCTTGGTCATTCCGCGTCGGCCCTCCGGGTCGTCCGCCCCCCTCCCGTCCCCTCCGCTACAGGAGCAGCGTGATGAGAAGATTGATGGGGGGCGCCATGACGATTCCCACCGCCCCGGTCAGGATGAGGAGCAGCAGCAGGACCATCCCGTAGGGCTCGATCCGGGAGTAGGTGGCCGCCTGCCGGGGCGGAAGCAGACCGCTCAGGACGCGCCCGCCGTCGAGGGGGGGGATGGGGATGATGTTGAAGATGGCCAGGACGACATTGTAGATCACGCTCCACCGGAGCATCAGGACGAGCGGGCTCACGAGCCAGAAGACGCCGGGACCCACGTGCAGGCCGCCGAACATCCGGAGGATGAGGCCGCTCACGGCCGCCAGCCCCAGGTTGGTAAGGGGACCGGCCAGGGCCACCCACATCAGGTCCCGCCTCGGGTGGTTGAAGTAGAGGTGGTTGACCGGGACCGGCTTGGCCCACCCGAACCGGAAGAAGAGGAGGGCGAGCGTCCCCACCGGATCCAGGTGGGCGAGGGGGTTCAGGGTCAACCGCCCCTGCGCCCGGGCCGTGGGGTCCCCGAGCTTGTTGGCGGTCCAGGCATGGGCGTACTCGTGTGCCGTCAGGGCGAGCAGGAGCGGCGGGATCATGACGGCGAACTCGCGGACCCGGATGCTGATGTCTTCCCACACCGCTGTAAGTCCTCGTGATGCAAGGTCGCGAGTCGCGGCCACGCTACCAGAGGCCCCTGGGGATGTCAACCCGCGGCGGGAACGTGCGCAGCGAACCGGCGCCGGACGAACTGCTCCTCCTCGTCCCGGCTCGTGAGCTTCCCGTCCAGGCGAGCGTAGCGGAGGGAGGCAAGGATGTTCCGGTAGATGGGACCGGGGCGGATGCCCAGGGCCTTCAGGTCGTTGCCGGTCAGGAGGGGCCGAACCCGGGCGTAGCGGGTCAGGTAGTCCGACACCGCCCCCTCCACTCCGGCGGCCGGTGCCCGGACCATGAGGAGCAGGATCGCCTCCAGCGGGGCGTCTTCGAGCAGGCGGGTGACGAGGCCGGGGGTGAGGGGCCGCTCCCTGGCGAACTGGCGCCGGAGCGCCCGGTAGGCGCTGAGGGCCGCGCTCACGTCCGTCAGGCGGCCGGGCGGGAGGCCCAGGCGGCGGCCGACGCTGCGCGCCTCGGCGAGGGTGCAGTCGGACACCCAGGCGAGCAGGTAGAGAAGCCAGGACGTGGGCGCCTGGGGCAGGTGGAGGAGCCGGTACCAGGAGAGGACTTCCCCGACCTTCTCCAGGAGGGCCTGCACCGCTTGCCCTCCCTTCATGCGGGGGTGGATCGCCTTGGGAACGCCGTAGCCCTCCAGCATCTTGACGATGGCCGCCGGGCGCGCCTCCTGGAAGATGAGCTTCAGCTCCGTGAGGATCCGCGCGCCCGAGAGCCGATCCAGAAGGCGAAGGCGGACGGCATTCCGGATGAGGCGGTCGGACTGCTTCGCGATCGTGAAGCCGTACCGGACGGCGAAGCGGGCGGCCCGGAGGATCCGGGTGGGGTCCTCCACGAAGGAGAGGCTGTGGATGACCCGGATCACGCCGTCGCGCAGGTCGCGGCTGCCGCCGAAGAAGTCGAGCAGGCGGCCGTAGTCCGCGGCGTTCAGGCCTACCGCCAGGGCGTTGATGGTGAAGTCCCGGCGGTACAGGTCCATCCGGATGCTGCTGTGCTCCACGGTGGGCAGGGCGGCCGGGTGCTCGTAGTACTCCGTCCGGGCCGAAGCCACGTCCACCTTGAGGCCGTCGGGCAGGCTGACCACGGCGGTGCCGAATTTCCGGTGGCTGCGGACCTTCCCGCCCATGCCCGCCGCGAAGGCTTCGGCAAAGGCGATCCCATCCCCCTCCACGACCAGGTCCACGTCGAAGTTCTCCACCCCGAGCAGCAGGTCGCGGACGAACCCGCCCACCGCGTACAGGCGGGCGCCCGCCTGATCGGCCACCCCGCCCGCGGCCTTGAGGATCTCCTGGAGGCGGGGGGGAAGCCGCCCGCGGAGGAGCGCGGAGACCTTGCTGCCCGCGGGCTGGACGGCGGGCCCTTCCGCCTCCTCTTCCCGCGCAAAGGTCGGGTGCTGCAGGACCTCCTCGTGCAGGTGCCGGAGCAGGTCGCTCCGCAGGATCGCCCCCATCAGGCGCTTCCCCTGGACGACGGGCAGGAACCCCAGGGTCTGCTCCACCATCAGCGCCTGGACCTTTTCCAGGGGGGCGTCCGGCCCGACGGTGGAGAACTCCGTGGTCATGTACTCGCTGACCGGGGCCTCCCCCAGCCCGTGGTAGAGCGCCCGGTCCAGGATCTCCCGGGTGATGAGGCCGGTCAGCTCCCCCCGCCGCACCACCGGGAGCGTGTTCAGGCTGAACCGATTCATGATCGCGGCCGCCCCCGCCACGGTGAAGCGGTCCGGGATGGCCTTCACGGGAGCCAGCATGATGTCCCGGGCCAGCCGGACCGGCCGCACCCGGGCCCTGAGGAGGCGCAGCAGCTCGGCCTTCACGTCGAGGAGCGGCCGCTCCCGGATGGTGGCGGAGGCGGCGGTCCCGTGGCCGCCCCCGCCGAGGGCGGCGGCGATGCTCCCCACGTCCACCGCCTCCAGCCGGCTGCGGGCCACCAGGTGGACCCGATTGTCCATCCGGACCAGGACGAACAGCACATTGATGTTCTCGATGTCCCGGAGCTTGTGGACGACGAAGGCCAGGTCCCCCACGTACCGGTCCCGCGTGACGGCCGTGATGACGACCGGCACGCCGTTCACCACGTGCGTCTCCGCGGCCTGGATCAGCTCGTTCAGGAGCGCGACCTGCTCCGCCGTCATCTCCCGGCGAATGAAGTCGGCGACGGTGTTCAGGTTGGCGCCCTGGTCCACCAGGGCCGCCCCCGCCGCCAGGTCGGCGGGGGTCGTCGAGGTGAACGTGAAGAAGCCGGTCTCCTCGTAGATGCCGAGCGCGAGGAGCGTCGCCTCCTCCGGGGTCAGGGGGACCCGCCGCTCCCGAAGGAGCTCGACGAAGATGGTGGCGGTCGCCCCGACCTCCTTCAGGACCTCGAGCGTGCCGGTGATGTCCTTGGGATGGGCCGGGTGGTGGTCGTAGATGTGGATCTCCAGGCCGGGGTTGGCCAGGACCTCCTTGAGCGGGCCCAGGCGGCCGGCCCGCTTGGCATCCACCAGGATGAGGCGGGTCACGGCGGCCAGATTGAGCTTCTTCAGGCGCACGTGGGGGAAGGGCTCCCCCACGTGAGCGAAGTACTCCCGGACGTTGCGCTCGAGGGAGCCGGGGAAGGCGAGGCGGGCCTCCGGATAGAGCTTGCTCGCGGCCAGCATCGACGCCACGGCGTCGAAGTCGGCATTGATGTGGGTGGTGATGAGCTCCATGCTTGCAGTATACGCTCGGGGAGAGGGGCCAGCAAGGCGCCCGAAGACCGCGGATGGACGCCGCTTTGACTGCATATCTGCAGCCTGCTAGGGTACATCCGCGATGACCGGGTGGTCGATCTTGGCTGGTTTGCTCGGGATGCTCGGGACCGGAGCCACGGCGTCTATCCTCAGCAGGCGGAAGCCCTCCGCACGCGGGCTCAGCTACTGGCTCCTGGGGATGGCCGCGCTGCTCCCGGCCTGGCTCATCGCCTTCTTCGATCTCCTGGGGCGTTCGAGCGGACCGCGGCCCGAACGGGTGTTGACCGCGTCCTGGATCCTGTCGTCTTCGGCTGTCCTCCTCGGGGTTATCGCCACGGACGCCGCGCTCAGGCGTCTCCGAGAGTGGGGTCGGAACCCGGGCCCCGTACTCTGTTGGCTCCTTGGGGTCCTGGCGCTGCTGCCAGGATGGGGGGTTGCGATTCTCGGCCTCGCGCTGAAGACGAAGGGGCAGTAGAGGTTCAAGGGAGCCGATCAAAGCGTCTTGACAGCGGGATCAATTGGGGAGTAGTCATAAAGAACAATGCAAGCCGCGCGTAGACCACGGCTTCTCCGCGGAACGCCCCTCATCATCGGTTTGCTTCCGCTTGCACTCCTCCTCTGCGTAGCGGGTGGGAACCTAACGGCCGCCATTGCAGCAGCCGAACGCTGCCAGCCGCAGGCGATAACATCCGATTTCTGCACCAAAGCCACCCACCACAGTAATGTCCTGGGCGTTGTCCCCGGCGCTGTAATCTCCGCCGACGGCGGCAGCGTGACATCTTATCCCCTCTACCCCCGGGACCTCTTCAGGCACGCTCTCCCCGGCCATCTCACCGCGCCTTCCGGCCGCTCCCCCCCACTCCTTTAGCCTAGCCCTCACATCGGCTGAGGCCTAGCGAAGCTTCCGAAACCGGGCTCTCCACGGGAGCAGGCCCCGGCATCTGCGCGGTCCCGCGTCTCCGCTGGCTGGGGGAGGTGCTTAGAGCACCCAGGAGGCGTAGACCGCGAGGGGGGATGGTCATAGCATGGGGCAACACTGGCGCTGGATCACTGTCGGGGCACTCGCGCTGGCGCTCATCACGGCGGGATGGGGCGAGGCCACGGAGCCCCAGCCCATAGTGGGCCACGCGGCACCCGACTTCACCACGCCAGATGTGGAGGGGCGCCCGGTCCGGTTGGCGGATTTCCGCGGGAACCGGGCGGTTCTCTTGAATTTCTGGGCCACCTGGTGTGTGCCCTGCCGCCAGGAGATGCCGACGATGGAGCAGGCCTACCAGAAGTACAAGGACCGTGGCCTCGAGATCCTGGCGGTGTCCATCGACGTGGGCCACCTGCCGGTCGTCGCCGCGACGGTGGCGCAGTTCTTGGAAGAGCTCAACCTCACGTTTCCGGCGCTGCTGGACCCCGAAATGGAGGTGGCGCGGCGGTACCGGGTCTTCGGGATCCCCGTGACCTTCTTGATTGATCGGGAGGGGATCATCCGGGCCCGGGAGCAGGGGTTCCGGGACTGGACAGCCCCGGAGTCCCGCAGGAAACTGGAACAGCTCATGGGGTTGCATCGATAGGGCATGGAGGCCCTGGCGCCCGAAAAGCGTCCTGGGAACTGATAGCCGGCAAATCCTGCAGAAGGGAGCAGCAGACGTGGGTAACACATCGGAGAATCTCACGGGGGTCGATGGCCTATCCGGGCTGCCGCTCTCCCGGCGCGCCTTTTTGGGCGTACTGGGTCAGGCTGGCCTGGCGGGGTTGGCCTTCTCTGCCGGGGAAGCGTCCCTGCTCGCCCGCCCCGCAGGAGCGGCGCAAGCGCGCCCTGGGAGCGGGGTCCGGGAGATTATGCTCATAGCCCGCGAGACAGCGTGGGAACTCGCGCCAGGCAAGGTCATCAGGGCCTGGTCGTACAACGGGCAGGTCCCCGGGCCGGAGATCCGGCTTCGGGAGGGCGAGCGGGTGCGGATCGTCCTGAAGAACAACCTGCCCGAGCCGACCACGGTCCACTGGCACGGGGTGGATGTCCCGAACCCTATGGACGGGGTGCCCGGTGTGAC
>DASYVA010000068.1 GCA_036000645.1 Candidatus Methylomirabilis sp. | reverse complement strand
GTCTACTCGATCTATTCCTACCTGGCCTCCTACCGGGACGCCGGTCTCGTGGTCATCTACGCCGGGTGCGGCGAGACGGCCCTGGAGGAGGTCATCGGCTGCATCCGGGAGGAGTGTGCCCGGCTGGCCACGCAGCCGCTCGAGGCCGCGGAGTTCCAGCGGGCGAAGGAACAGTTGAAGGGGAACCTTCTGCTCGGTCTGGAGAGCACCACCAGCCGCATGACCCGCCTGGCCAAGATGGAGATGTACTTCGGGCGCACCTACAGCCTGGACACGATTATCCGGGGCATCGAGGAGGTCACCCCGGAACGCTTCCAGCAGGTGGCCCAGGCCTGCTTCGCCGGCGAGCGGTTCACCCTGACGACCATCGGGCCGCTCGCCCGGATCGGGGCCGCCCCGGTCCCGGCCTGAGGGGAAGCCCGTGATCCCACGCTACAGCCGCCCGGCCATGGCCCGCCTCTGGGAGGACCGGACCCGGCTCGATCTCTGGCTCCGGATCGAGGTCCTGGCCTGCGAGGCCTGGGCGAAGCTGGGGGAGATCCCGGCCGAGGCCCTCCGGGCGATCCAGGAGCGGGCCGGCTACGACGCGGAGCGGGTCGCGGCGATCGAGCGGGACGTCAAGCACGACGTGGTCGCCTTTCTCACGGCCGTCGCGGAGCGGGTGGGGCCGCCGGCGCGCTACATCCACCGGGGGCTCACCTCCTCGGATGTTCTGGATACCGCGCTGGCGGTGCAGATGCGCGACGCGGCCGACCTGCTCCTCGAGGGTCTGGACGGCCTGCGCGCGGCCCTCCGGGACTTGGCCCTGGCCCACAAGGACACGCCGATGGTGGGCCGGACCCACGGGGTGCACGCCGAGCCGATCACCTTCGGGCTCAAGGTGGCCCGCTGGTACGCGGAGGCGGGTCGGAACCGAGAGCGGCTGCTCACGGCGCGGACGGCGGCAGCGGTCGGGAAGGTCTCGGGCGCCGTGGGGACCTTCGCCCACCTCCCTCCCGCGGTGGAGGAGTACGTCTGCCAGCGCCTGGGGCTGACCCCCGAGCCGCTGGCCAGCCAGGTCGTTCCCCGGGACCGCCACGCCCAGTACCTCCTGGCCCTGGCCCTGACGGGCGCTTCCCTGGAGAACGCGGCCCTCGAGATCCGCCACCTGCAGCGGACGGAGGTCCTGGAGGCGGAGGAGCCGTTCACGGAAGGGCAAAAGGGATCCTCCGCCATGCCCCACAAGGTAAACCCGGTCGGCTGCGAGCAGATCTGCGGGCTCTCCCGCCTCCTCCGGACCAACGCGCTGGCGGCCCTCGAGAACGTCGCTCTCTGGCACGAGCGGGACATCAGTCACTCCTCCGTGGAGCGGGTCATCCTCCCGGACAGCACCATCCTCCTGGATTACCTGTTGCACCGCCTGACCGAGATCCTCCAGGGGCTCCGGGTGTACCCGGAGCGGATGCGGGAGAACCTGCAGCGGAGCGCTGGGCTCCTCTCCTCCCAACGGGTCCTCCTGGCCCTGACCGACAAGGGGCTCTCCCGGGAGGAGGCCTACCGGCTGGTTCAGGGGCACGCCCTACGGGCGCGGGAGGAGGGAGCCGACTTCGCCACCCTCCTGCGGGCGGACCCGGAACTCCGGCGGGTCCTGTCGGAGGAGGAGCTCGCCGCCTGCTTCACGCTGGAGCCCACCCTGGCCCAGGTGGACACCCTCTTCGAGCGCGTGGGCTTGCTGGAGTCGGAGACGGAGTAGACCGGAGGAGGAGCGCACCGGGATGGAGCGACGCGCGCAGATCTACGAGGGGAAGGCCAAGATCCTCTACGAGACGGACGACCCCGACCTGCTCATCCAGTACTTCAAGGATGATGCCACGGCCTTCAACGCGCAAAAGCGGGGGACCATCGTGGGAAAGGGGGTCATGAACAACCGGATCTCGGCCACCCTCCTCACCCACCTGGCCGAGCACGGCGTCCCCACCCACTTCGTGAAGGTCCTCTCCGACCGGGAGATGCTGGTCAAGCGCCTCCAGATGATCAAGATCGAGGTGGTGGTCCGCAACGTCGTGGCCGGGAGCCTCGCCAAGCGCTTCGGGCTCTCCGAGGGGCAGGCCCTGGCGGAGCCGGTCCTGGAGTACTACTACAAGGACGACGCCCTCGGCGATCCCATGATCAACGACTCCCACATCCGGATGCTCCGCCTGGCGACCGGCCCCGAGATGGAGGCCATCATGGACGGGGCCCTGCGGGTGAACGAGCTCCTGACGGAGCACCTCGACCGGCGGGGCATCCTGCTCGTGGATTTCAAGCTGGAGTTCGGCCGTTGCCGTGGGGAGATCCTGCTGGGGGATGAGATCACGCCGGATGGCTGCCGGCTCTGGGACAAGGCGACGCGGGAGAAGCTGGACAAGGACCGCTTCCGGCGCGACCTGGGGGGGGTGGAGGAGGCGTACGCCGAGGTGCTCCGGCGCGTCTGCGGCGAGGCGTAAGGATGTGGCAGGCGCAGGTGGTCATCACGCTCAAGCAGGGGATCCTGGACCCGCAGGGGGACACGGTGCGAAGCGCGCTCACGAGCCTGGGCTTCGACGGCCTGGCGGACTGCCGGGTGGGGAAGGTCATCCTCCTGCGCCTGACGGAGAGCGACCGGGCCAAGGCGGCCGCCCAGGTGGAGGAGATGTGCCGGCGGCTGCTCGCCAACCCCGTGATCGAAGACTTCCGCTTCGACCTGGAGGAGCGCCCGTGAGGTTCGGGATCCTGGTCTTCCCGGGCTCCTGGAGCCACCAGGACTTCCGGCACGTCCTGGCGGACGTGATGGGCTTCGAAGCCGAGGAGGTCTGGCACAAGGCGACCGGGGTCACGGGGTTCGACTGCCTGATCCTGCCGGGCGGCTTCGCCCACGGCGACTACCTGCGGGCGGGGGCGATCGCCCGCTTCTCCCCGGTGATGCCGGCGGTCGTGCGCTTCGCGGAGCGGGGGGGGCTGGTCCTCGGCTCCTGCAACGGGTTCCAGATCCTGTGCGAGGCGGGCCTCCTCCCGGGGGCGCTCCTGCGCAACGCGTCGCTGCAGTACCGGTGCCAGGGGGTCCACCTGCGGGTCGAGTCCACGGCCACCCCCTTCACCGCCGGCCTCGCGCCGGGCCAGATCCTCCGGATGCCCATCTCCCATGGGGAGGGGCGCTACCACGCCGACCGCGAGACGCTCGCCCGCCTGAATGGCGAGGGCCGGATCATCTTCCGCTACTGTGCCCCCGACGGCGCCCTCTCCCCGGACGCCAACCCCAACGGCTCCCTCGAGCACATCGCCGGCGTCTGCAACGCGCGGGGGAACGTGCTCGGCCTCATGCCCCACCCCGAGCGGGCCGCCGAGAGCCTGCTGGGCTCCGAGGACGGCCGCCTCCTCTTCGAGGAGCTCCTCGCCCGGGCGCTCGGGTAGCCCCATGCCCGGCACCGTCCGCGCCGAGCCCCGCGTGAGTCCCGAGGTGGTGGCCGCCCACGGCCTCACGACGGAGGAGTACGCCGCCCTCCGGGCGATCCTGAAGCGGGATCCCACCTACACGGAGCTCGGCATCTTCTCCGTGATGTGGTCGGAGCACTGCTCCTACAAGTCGAGCCGGGTCCACCTCAAGACCCTCCCGACGGCCGGCCCCCGGATCCTGCAGGGGCCGGGGGAGAACGCGGGGGTGGTGGACATCGGGCACGGCCTCTGCGCCGTCTTCAAGATCGAGAGCCACAACCATCCGTCGTTCATCGAGCCGTACCAGGGCGCGGCGACCGGGGTGGGGGGGATCATCCGGGACATCTTCACCATGGGGGCCCGGCCGATCTGCCTCCTCGACTCCCTCCGGTTCGGGCCGCTCACGGAGGCGAAGAGCCGCTACCTCCTCGGGGGGGTCGTGGCGGGCATCGCCGGGTACGGGAACGCGGTGGGGGTGCCCACGGTGGGGGGGGAGCTGGCCTTCGCCGGGCCCTATGCCGTAAACCCGCTGGTCAACGTCCTCTGCCTGGGCATCGCGCCCGCGGACCGGATCTTCACGGCTCGGGCGGGGGGCCCCGGGAACCCGGTGATCTACGTGGGGGCGAAGACCGGCCGGGACGGGATCCACGGGGCGACCATGGCCTCCGAGGCCTTCGATGAGACCTCCGAGGAGCGGCGGCCCACGGTCCAGGTCGGGGACCCGTTCCGGGAGAAGCTCCTGATCGAGGCCTGCCTCGAGCTGATGGGAACCGGGGAGGTAGTCGGGATCCAGGACATGGGGGCCGCCGGGCTCACCTGCTCCTCGTGCGAGATGGCCAGCCGCGGGGGGACCGGGATCGAGCTCGAGCTGGATCGGGTCCCGCGCCGCGAGGAGGGGATGACCCCCTACGAGGTGATGCTCTCCGAATCCCAGGAGCGGATGCTGGTGGTGGCCCGCCAGGGGGCCGAAGAGGCCGTCCGGGGCATCTTCGCCAAGTGGGACCTGGACGCCGTCGTGGTCGGGCGGGTCACCGATGACCGGATGCTCCGGGTCCTGGAGGGGGGGAAAGTCGTGGCGGAGATCCCGGCACGCCCTCTCGCCGAGGGGGCGCCGGCCTACCACCGCCCCGCGACGCGCCCCGCCTGGCTCCAGGCCCTGCAGGGGGCCGACCTCTCGACCTTGCCCCAGCCGGCCGACTGGGCGGCGGCCCTCGCCACGCTGCTGGCTTCCCCGACCATCGCCTGCAAGCGAGACATCTGGCGCCAGTACGACCACATGCTCTACCTGAACACGATCGTCCTGCCGGGCTCCGACGCCGTGGTCCTGCGCCTGAAGGGGCACCCGGGGGGCCTCGCCCTCTCGACCGACGGGAACGGCCGATACTGCTTCCTGGACCCCTACGTCGGGGGGATGATTGCGGTGGCGGAGGCGGCGCGGAACGTCTCCTGCGCGGGGGCCGAGCCGGTGGCCCTGACCAACTGCCTGAACTTCGGCGATCCCACCCGGCCCGAGGTCATGTGGCAGTTCGGAGAGGTGATCCGGGGGATGGGCGAGGCCTGTCGCGCGCTCGGGACGCCGGTGACGGGGGGAAACGTCAGCTTCTACAACGAGACGCTGGGCCGCGCCATCTTCCCCACGCCCATCGTCGGGATGCTCGGGCTTCTCACAAACATCCGCCACGCCACGACCCAGTGGTTCAAGGGGGCCGGGGATCTGGTCTACCTGCTGGGGGAGACCCGGGACGAGCTGGGGGGGAGCGAGTACCTCGCGGTCCTCCACGGCCGCGAGGAAGGGCGCCCCCCGGCCCTGGACCTCGGACGGGAGCGGGCGGTCCAGGCCGCCTCCCGGGCGGCCATCCGAGCCGGGTGGGTCCGCTCGGCCCACGATGTGAGCGAGGGGGGGCTGGCCGTGGCCCTGGCCGAGTGTTGTATTCCGGTGGAGGGGGAGCCGATCGGGTTCACCGGGACCCTTCCCGGGTCGCTGCGGCCGGAGGCGGCCTTTTTCGCGGAGAGCCAGTCCCGCATCGTGATCTCCGTGCGGCCGGAGCAGGCCGGGGCGCTCGAGGCCCTTGCCCAGGCGCACGGCGTCCCCTGCGCGTTGCTGGGGACGACCGGCGGGCGGAACCTCACCCTGACGGCGGGGGCGGCCACGCTCCGGGCGGAGGTGGCGGCGTTGGCGCAGGCGTGGCGGGGAGGCCTGCGGGTGGCGGCCGAGCCCGGCGGGGACGGGAGGGGCGCGTGAAGACAATCCACGTCGGCATCCTCGGCCTGGGGACCGTGGCGGGCGGCGTCGTCCGTCTCCTCCAGGAGAACGGGCCGATGATTGACGCCCGCCTGGGCGCGCGCCTCCACGTGAAGCGGATCGCCCGCCGCCGCCCGGAGGCCCCCGCTCCCGTCGCCGTGGACCCGGCCCTCCTCACGGCCGACCCCCTGGAGGTCATCCGGGATCCGGCCATCCAGATCGTGGTCGAGCTGATCGGGGGGACGGAGGAGGCCCGCCGGTACGCCCTGGAGGCCCTCCGGGCGGGGAAGCACCTGGTGACGGCCAACAAGGCGCTGCTGGCCACCCACGGCCTGGAGATCTACCGGGCCGCGGCGGAGCGCAAGCTCGAGGTCGGCTTCGAGGCGGCGGTCTGCGGGGGTATCCCCATCATCCGGGCTCTCCGGGATGGGCTGGTCGCCAACCGCATCCGGTCCCTGTTGGGCATCATCAATGGGACCGCCAACTACATCCTCACAAAGATGACGGAGGAAGGACGGCCCTTCGCCGAGGTGCTGGCGGAAGCGCAGGCCAAGGGCTATGCCGAGGCCGACCCGACCCTGGATGTGGGCGGGCACGACGCCGCCCATAAGCTCCAGATCCTGGCCTCCATCGCCTACAACACCTTCATCGAGCTGTCCCAGGTGCCCGTGGAGGGGATCGCCGGCATCGACCCCTCCGACATCCGCTACGCCCGGGAGCTGGGGTACGTGGTCAAGCTCCTCGCGATCGCCAAGCTGGCCGACGGGGAGCTGGAGGTCCGCGTGAGCCCGACCCTGATCCCGGAGGATCACCTGCTGGCCTCGGTCCGGGGGGTCTACAACGGGGTCTACCTGGTGGGGGATGCGGCCGGCCCCCAGATGTTCTACGGCCGGGGGGCGGGGCAGATGCCGACGGCCAGCGCCGTCGTGAGCGACATCGTGGAGATCGCCGCGAACATCCTGGCGAAGCGGCCCTCCCGCCGGGCCACCCTTCAGCGGCCGGGGGTCGAGGCGGAGCTGGACCTGAAGCCTCTGGGGGAGATCCGGACCCGCTACTACCTCCGGGTGATGGTGACCGACAAGCCCGGGGTGCTCTCCAAGGTCTCCGGGGTCCTGGGGAGCCACAACGTGAGCATCGCCTCCGTGATCCAGAAGGCCCGACACGCGGAGGAGGCCGTCCCCATCGTGATGATGAGCCACGAGGCGCGGGAGGGAGACCTCCGGGCGGCGCTGGCCGGGATCGACCGCCTGGACGTGGTGAGCAGGGCGACGGTCTGCCTCCGGGTGGAGGAATCGTAGGCCGACCATGGGGACGGGTCTGATCCAGCGTTACCGTGCCTTCCTGCCGGTCACCGACCGGACGCCCGTCATCTCCCTCGGGGAGGGAGACACCCCCCTGCTTCGGGCGAGGGCGCTCGAGGCCTGGCTGGGCTCCAAGGCAGAAATCTACCTGAAGGTGGAGGGAGCCAACCCCAGCGGCTCCTTCAAGGACCGGGGGATGACGGTCGCCCTCAGCAAGGCCGTGGAGGAGGGGGCGCGGGCCGTCATCTGCGCATCGACCGGCAACACGTCCGCCTCCGCCGCAGCCTACGCCGCCGCGGCGGGGCGCGCCGCCTACGTCCTGGTCCCCCAGGGGAAGATCGCGCTGGGCAAGCTCTCCCAGGCGGTCGCCCACGGGGCCACGGTCCTGCAGGTGCAGGGGAACTTCGACGATGCCCTGAAGCTGGTCAAGGAGGTGGCCGCCACCCACCCGGTGGCCCTCGTCAACTCCATCAACCCCTACCGGATTGAGGGGCAGAAGACGGGGGCGTTCGAGGTGTGCGACCAGCTGGGGGATGCGCCCGATCTGCTCTGCATCCCGGTGGGGAATGCGGGGAACATCACCGCCTACTGGCGGGGATTCCGCGAGTATCAGGCGGCCGGCCGCGCCCGCCGGCTCCCCCGCCTGCTCGGCTGGCAGGCGGAGGGGGCGGCGCCCCTCGTCCTGGGCCATCCGGTCAAGGACCCCGAGACCATCGCCTCTGCCATCCGGATCGGCAACCCCGCCTCCTGGCAGTCGGCGGTGGCGGCGGCGGAGGAGTCGGGCGGGGCCATCGGGGCGGTCTCCGATGCGGAGATCCTCGAGGCCTACGCCGAGATCCCCCGGCGGGAGGGGATTTTCTGCGAGCCCGCCTCCGCCGCGTCCGTGGCCGGTCTCCGGAAGCTCCATCGCGAAGAGGGGCTCCCGGCTGGGACCCGGGTCGTCTGCGTCCTCACCGGGCACGGCCTGAAGGATGCCGACCGGGCGCTCAGCCTGGCCGGCCGGCCGCCGGCGGTGCCGCCGACGCTGGAAGCGGTCGCGGCCGCCCTCCGGCTCGCCTAGGCGGCGTCGGCCGCCGGCCCGGGTCCGCGCGGTTGACAATTTGGAGGGGCCTCTGCTAGGTTGGGAACCCGCACGCGGGAATAGCTCAGTGGTAGAGCATCGCCTTGCCAAGGCGAGGGTCGCGGGTTCAAATCCCGTTTCCCGCTCCATGGACGCGCGTGGATTCGCCGGGAGCCGGTGCCGCGGGCTGTGGTGGCCGGCTCCCGGCTGCTCTCGGTCTGGGCGGCGTAGCCAAGTGGCTAAGGCAGAGGTCTGCAAAACCTTTATTCGGCGGTTCGAGTCCGCCCGCCGCCTCCAGCGTCTGCACGGGTCGGAACAAGCACCCGGCCGGGGCGGCCGGGGCGGGCCGGGGTGGCGGAACTGGAAGACGCAGGGGACTTAAAATCCCCCGCCCGCAAGGGCATGCGGGTTCGACTCCCGCCTCCGGCACCAGGAAAAGGCCGCGCAGGGACGCGCGCCGGGAAGTGGACGGCACCGCGGGGGTTCCGCGGACCGGCGGGCCTCCGCGGCGGGGATGGAGGCACGTAGCTCAGGGGGAGAGCGCTTGCTTGACGCGCAAGAGGTCGGCGGTTCGAGACCGCCCGTGCCTACCAGCCAACCTGCTGAGAACAAAAGGCCATCACCGTCTGGCCCCGCGGGGCCACATGGTGGTGGCGGGCCCTTGGGAAACACTGGGAAACACCAGGAGCGGTGAGGGAGATCGGTGCCACAGCGATTCAGGAAGGTCGGCGTTGACGGCTGGCGCGTAGAGCGTCAGAAGACCCAGCCGGCTCCAGGTCGGCCTGGTCG
>DASYVA010000067.1 GCA_036000645.1 Candidatus Methylomirabilis sp. | reverse complement strand
GAGGACCGCCGACGACCGAGAACGACGTGAGGCGACGTCAGTTGGCCCGGCACTAGAACCCCTCGAGCAGCAGGAGCGCCACCCGGCCCGCCGCCTCCCCCACCGCCCGCCGGAGCCCCTCCTCCTCCGCCGCTCGGGTCCCCGTGATCCCGACCGGCGCCGAGTAGTAGGCTTCCCCCCGGACCGTTTGCCGGAGCAGCATCCCGTCTCCGGTCTGCTCCCGGAGGGTGACTTCCAGGGTCAGGACGACCCGGAAGCGGCGGGCCACGTCCCCCGGGTCGAAGGCGACGGGTTCACTCGCCAGGCCGACCACCCGGCTCTCCAGGGTGGCCTGTGCCTGGCCCGGCGCCACCACCTGGATCCGGCCGTCCTCGGCGAATCGGGCGGCCAGGGCGCTCAGGAGGGCCGGCCGCAGATCGGCCCGGGCCGTCACCTCGTCGCGAGCAGAGAGCGCGATGCGCGTGAGGTCGAAGGCGGGGGATCCCCCTCCCACGTAGCCGCACCCGGCAAGCCCGGAGAAGAGGACCACCGAAAGGAGGAGGCCGGGCCGGCCCCTCCCGGGGAGGACGCCCCGGCGCTCCTGCCCGCCCCGCGCTGCTCCCTCAGCCGACAACGATGTTGACCAGCTTCTGGGGAACGACGACGACCCGCTTGACCGACTTCCCCTCGAGCCAGCGACGGGTCTGGGGATCCGCCAGGGCGGCCTGCCGCATCTGGTCCTCGGACGCCCCCACGGGGAGGATGAGGCGACTGCGCAGGCGCCCGTTCACCTGGACCACGACCAGGATCTCGTCCGCCTGGGCGACCTCCGGGTCGTGGGTGGGCCAGGGGCGGCCGAGGAGGCTTTCCCGGCGGCCGATCATGGCCCAGAGCTCCTCGCAGAGGTGGGGCGCGAAGGGGGCGAGAAGGGTGAGGAGCGTCTCCACGGCCTCCCGCAGGGCCGCGAGCCGCTCCGCGCGACCCGGGGCCTCCGGGGGCGGGCCGACCTGCTCCGCGCAGAACTTCCCGATGGCGTTCTGCAGCTCCATGAGGGCGGCGATGGCCGTGTTGAACTGGAAGGAGCGCTGGATGTCCTCCGTGACCCGCTTGATGGTCTGGTGGGTCACGCGGCGGAGCTCGCGGGCGTCGGCGGCAGCGGTCGCGGACGCCGGGGCGCGGTCCCGGGTCCCGGCCAGGAGCTCCCGGTGCTCCTCCACGAGGCGGGAGACGCGGTTCAGGAAGCGGAAGGCTCCCTCGACCCCCTGGTCGGACCACTCCAGGTCCTTCTCCGGCGGGGAGGCGAAGAGGGAGAAGAGGCGCGCCGTATCGGCGCCGTACTGCTCGAGCAGATCGTCCGGGTCCACCACGTTCTTCCTGGACTTGGACATCTTCTCCGTTCGCCCCACCTCGACCGGGCGCCCGCACTTCACGCACTGGAGCTTGGCGTTTACCTCCTCCGGGAGCAGCCAGTCGTGCTCCGCGCACCGGTAGGTTTCCTTGCAGACCATCCCCTGCGTGAGGAGGTTCAGGAACGGCTCCCCCACCACGAGCAGCCCCAGGTCCCGGATCACCTTGGTGAAGAAGCGGGCGTACAGGAGGTGCAGAACCGCGTGCTCGATCCCTCCGATGTACTGATCCACCGCCATCCAGTAGTTCGCCTTGTCGGGGTCATGGGGCCTCCGGTCCTCCCCCGGGCTGGTGAACCGCAGGAAATACCAGGAGGAGTCCACGAAGGTGTCCATGGTGTCCGTCTCCCGCCGGGCAGGCTTTCTGCACCGGGGGCAGGAGACGTTGACGAAGGCCGGGACCCGGGCCAGCGGCGAGCCCCCCATGAAGGTGATCTCGACGTCTTCCGGGAGCAGGACCGGGAGGTCCCGCTCGGGGACCGGGACGAGCCCGCAGGTGTCGCAGTAGATGATCGGGATGGGGGTCCCCCAGTACCGTTGTCGGGAGATGAGCCAGTCCCGGATCCGATACTGGACCTGGCGCTTCCCGATCCCTCGCTGCTCCAGGTCCTCGACCACCCGCTCCCGGCCCGGCTCGCTCGGGACGCCCGTGAAGGGGCCCGACGCGACCATCGTCCCCTCCCCCGCGTAGGCCTCGCGCAGCGTGCCCGCGTCGAGGCTCGTGCCGGTGGGCTGGATGACCACCCGGATCGGCAGGCGATACTTGGTGGCGAACTCGAAGTCCCGCTGGTCGTGGGCCGGTACGGCCATGATGGCGCCGGTCCCGTATTCCAGGAGGACGAAGTTGGCGGTCCAGACGGGAATTCGCTCCTGCGTCATCGGGTTCAGGGCGTAGGCGCCCGTGAAGACGCCTTCCTTTTCCGTCTCCGCTCGGCTCCGGGCGGCCGTGGTCTGCCGCCGCATCCGCTCCACGAAGGCGGCCACCGTCCCCTCCTGTCCCGTCCCGCGGCTCAACTCCAGGGTGAGGGGATGCTCCGGCGCCAGCACCATGAAGGTCGCCCCGTAGAGGGTGTCCTGGCGGGTGGTGAAGATGGTCAGGGCCTCCGGCCGGCCCGCCAGGGGGAACTGGACCTCGGCCCCGATGCTCTTGCCGATCCAGTTCCGCTGCATCACCTTCACGCGCTCCGGCCAGCCGGGGAGGCGGTCCAGGTCGCCCAGCAGCTCCTCCACGTAAGCGGTGATCCGGAGGAACCACTGCTCCAGCTCCTTCTGGATGACGGGGGTGTCGGTGTGGCGCCAACAGACCCCGCCCTCCGCCTGCTCGTTGGAGAGGACCGACTGGCACAGCTCGCACCAGTTGACCGGGGCCCGCTTCCGGTAGGCCAGCCCTCGCTCGACCATCTTGAGGAAGAACCACTGGTTCCAGCGGTAGTAGTCGGGAGAGGAGCAGGTCACCTCCCGCCGCCAGTCGTAGGAGAAGCCCATCTTCTTCAGCTGGGCCTTCATGTAGGCGATGTTGTCGTAGGTCCACTTGGCGGGGTGCACCCCATGCTCCAGCGCGGCGTTCTCGGCCGGGAAGCCGAAGGCGTCCCAGCCCATCGGGTGCAGCACGTTGTACCCGCGCATGGTCAGGTACCGGGCCACCACGTCCCCGATAGAGTAGTTGCGGACGTGGCCCATGTGGATCTTCCCCGAGGGGTAGGGGTACATCTCGAGGCAATAGTACTTGGGCCGCGGGCTCTTCTCCTCCACGTGGAAGGCCCCGGTCTCCTCCCACACCCGCTGCCACTTCGCCTCGATGGTCTTGAAGTCGTACCCGCGCGCCATCTCCACCTCGGACGGCAAGCAAAAACGCCCCATTTGTAGCACGAAGGGGGGACCCGTTCAAGCCGCGTCCGGTCCCACCTCCCCGTAGTGGACTCGCGCCAGGCAGAGGCCGTGGGCGGGGGCGGTCGGGCCGGCCCGGGCCCGGTCGCGGCCCGCCAGGATCGCCGCCACCTCCTCTGGCACGCGCTTCCCCCGCCCCACCTCGAGGAGGGTCCCGACGATGCTGCGCACCATGTGCTGGAGGAACGCCTCCGCCGAGATGACGAAGTGCCAGCAGGGGGGCTCCTCCAGGAAGCGAGCCTCCCAGACGGTGCGTACCGGGTGCGCTGCCTCGCAAGAGGCGGAGCGGAAGGCGGAGAAATCGTGGCGACCCAGGAGGGATTCGGCGGCCTTCGCCATGGCCGGGACATCGACCGGGGCCGGCACGTGCAGGCTGAAGGCCCGCTGAAGAGGGGAAGGTTCAGGGCGCACCAGGAGGGAGTAGCGGTAGGTTTTCCCGGTCGCGCTGCGGCGGGCGTCAAAGGCGAGGGGCACCTCCGTCACCTCGCGGACGGCGATGTCCCGGGGAAGCAGCGCGTTGAGCGCGCGGCGGAACGTCGTGCAGGGGTGCGGGCTCTCCGTGTTGAAGCTCGCCACCTGGCCGAGGGCGTGGACGCCGGCGTCCGTGCGCGCCGCCCCCACGACCTTCACCGGGACGCGCGTCAGGCGCGTGAGGGCTGCCTGCACCGTCCCCTGGACCGTCGGTCGGTCCGGCTGCACCTGCCAGCCGGAGTAGGCGCTCCCGTCATATTCGAGCAGCAGGCGCAGGTTGCGCATCGGCACCCAAACAGAACAGCAGGGCCGAAGCCCTGCTGGCATCGTTGCCCCGGCGGCCGGGTGACCTACCGCACCAGGAGCTCCGCAATCTGGACCGCGTTGAGGGCAGCCCCCTTCCGGAGCTGATCCCCCACCGCCCAGAAGTTCAGGCTGTTCCCGCGGGAGAGGTCCTGCCGGATCCGGCCCACGTAGCAGTCGTCCGTCCCGGTCGCCGTGAGGGGTGTGGGGTACTCGAGGCGGGACGGATCATCCTGGACCCGCAGCCCCGGGAAGGCGGCGAAGAGCTCCCGGGCGGTGGCAACCGAGACGGGCCGCTCGGTCTCCACGTTCACGGCCACCGCGTGGGCCTGGAAGACCGGCACCCGGACCGTCGTGGGCGAGACCTGGATGCTCTCGTCCCCCAGGATCTTCCGGGTCTCGTTCACCAGCTTCATCTCCTCCCGCGTATAGCCGTTCTCCAGGAAGACGTCCACGTGGGGCAGGACGTTGAAGGCGATCTGGTGCGGGAAGACCTCCACCGGGAGCGGCTCCCCTCTCACCCACGCCGTGACCTGCCGCTTCAACTCCTCGATGGCTTTCGCCCCGGCCCCCGAGACCGCCTGGTAGGACGTGGCCACGACCCTCTTCACCCGCGCGTAGTCGTGGAGGGGCTTGAGCGGCATGACCATCACGATGGTGGTGCAGTTGGGGTTGGCGATGATCCCCTTGTGTCGGAACGCCGCCTCCGGGTTGATCTCGGGGACCACCAGGGGGACCCCGGGGTCCATCCGGAAGGCCGAGGAGTTGTCGATGACGACGGCGCCCCCCCGGGCCGCGGCGGGGGCGAACTCCTTGCTTCGCGCCGCCCCGGCCGAGAAGAGGGCGAACTCGATCCCCCGGAAGGCGTCCGCGGTGAGCGGCTCGACGGAGACGTCCTCCTCGTGGAAGCGAAGGCGTCGGCCGGCTGACCGCTCCGAGGCAAGGAGGCGGAGCGCCCCGACCGGGAACTTCCGCTCCTCCAGGATCCGGAGGATGCTCTCCCCGACCGCTCCTGTCGCTCCCACGACCGCGACCGCGTAGCCCCGACGCATCACCTGGCCGCTCCTCCGCGAGGCGATTCCGGCCCGCTCGCTGCGGAGCAGGATACTACGGAACGCCCCGTTCGGCAACACGGCGGGCGGGTGCCCGCGGAGGATCTGGGCCCCGGCCCGTCTTGACAGGCCGCAACTTCCCGTGCTACGAGAGGAGACACTTCCTTGGGGCCAATCACGGGAGGGAGCCTTCCTCCAGGGGGGCAGCCTGGCTCTGCCAGGGGTGCCTGTCTGCTCCCCGCCATACCTCGCCCGATCGCCAAAGGAGGGTCAAGCAACCCACCACGGTCCTGGTGCCGCTGGTTGCCGGCAGGGGTGTTCGCAGGATTTTGATGCGGGAAAAGTAAAGTAAGGAGGGGGCACCGATGGCCTGGGGACGCGGATGGACGAGAACCCTTGTGGCCTTGGGAGTCTTCCTGCTGACCGTTGTGCCGCTCGGCTCCGCTCCGCTCTCCTGGGCGGTCTCACCGGACCAGCTCGAGAATGCGGAGAAGGATCCCAACAACTGGTTGATGTATCACGGGACCTACAAGGCGTGGCGGTATAGCTCGCTGAATCAGATCAACCGGTCCAACGTGAAGGACCTGAGGGTTGCCTGGATCTTCCAGGGAGGGCGGGTCGAGCAAGGCCTCGAATCCACTCCGCTGGTCGCGGACGGGATGCTGTACCTCGTTGGCTCCTATAACCGGGTCTGGGCGCTGGACGCTGCCACCGGGAAGATGCTCTGGTACCACTACCCGGAGCTCGATGAGGCGGTCGTCAAGCGCCAGACCCATTCCCCGTATTCGCGAGGCATCGCCATCGGCCACGGCAACGTGTACGTCGGGACCCTCGACGGGCACCTCATCGCCCTCGATATGAAGACCGGGAAGCGGGTCTGGGATACGGTCCTCGTCGACTCGAAGAAGGACACGATCGGCTTCACGGGCGCCCCCCTGGTGGTGAAGGACAAGGTGCTCATAGGCCAGCAGGCCGGCGAATGGCCGATCCGGGGGCGGATCTTCGGCGTGCAGGCGGCGACGGGCAGGAAGCTGTGGGAGTTCTACACGGTGGGCGGCCCCGAAGATCCGAAGGCCATGGCCACCTGGGGAGGCGACTCCTGGAAGTACGGCGGCGGCGGGGGGTGGATGACGGGCTCCTACGACCCGCAGCTAAACCTGGTCTACTGGGGGACGGGGAACGCCGCGCCCCTGTACGACTGGGCTGGCCCGAAGTGGATGACGCAGGGCCCCCGGCCCGGTATCAACCTGTACATCACCTCCGCGCTCGCCCTCAACCCCGATACCGGGAAGCTGGCCGCGTACCACCAGGAACTGCCCCATGACCCGTGGGACTTCGACAGTGCGGCGGGCGAGTTCCTCTCGGTGGACCGAGACGGGAAGAAGCTGCTCGTGCATCCGAACAAGAGCGGGTTCGTGTTCGTCTATGATCGGACGAACATGAAGGTCGAGAACGTGTGGCCCCTCATCTACACGTACAACTTTGTGAAAGGCATCGACCCCAAGACCGGGAAGCTGATCGACCCCTTCTACCCGGTCGATGGGAAGAAGGAATTTCTTTGCCCCTACATCGCGGGCGGGATCGGCTGGAACTCGGGGGCCTACAGCCCGAAAACCGGCCTGTATTACAAGATCGGCCAGGAGTGGTGCATGGAGCTGGAGATCATCCGGACGAAGCCGATCACCGAGCCGAACGCGCAACTCAACATCGGGGCGAACTTCGTCGGGAAGCACCCCCCCACGGGGCCGGCCTACGGCCATCTCGACGCCCGTGACCCCGTGACCGGGGCCTTGAAGTGGCAGGTGAACTTCAAGTACATCCCCATCGCGAGCCTCCTCGCGACGGGCGGCGATCTCCTCTTCCTGGGTGATGCCGAGGGAATCGTCCACGCCTACGACGCGGAGACCGGTGGGGAGCTCTGGAGCTTCCGGAACGGCTCCGGCCATCGCGGCGGGCCCATCACGTATGCCGTGGGGGGCAAGCAGTACGTCGCCGTCCCTTCCGGCTGGGGCTCTCTCGTGGCCGGGGACTTCCCGGTCTTCTGGCCCGAGACCGCCGGCTGGTCCCACAGCTCGGCGCTGGTGGTGTTCACGCTGCCCTGAGCGGGAAAGCGAGCTCGGCGGCCGGGGGATGTGCCCGCAACCATCCCCCGGCCTTTCTCTTCGGCCGGGACAGCCGCGATGCCCCAACACATTCGCCGGAGGGTCCGGCGGATCGGCTTCGGGTCCCTTGCCGCCCTGTCCCTCCTGATCCTGTTCTCGGGGGGCGATCTGGAGGGCGAGATGGGCCAACCGCTCCCGGGGCAAGGCGGTGCTGGCGGCGGGAGGGTTCCCTTCGATCTGAAGGACGAGGCGATGGTCAAGGCCGGCGCGGCGCTCTTCGCGCGGACCTGCGGCGTCGGCTACTGCCATGGCGCCGAGGGGCGGCAGGGGGGCGGCCCCCGGCTACGGGGGAGGAAGCTGGACGCGGAGTACCTCTTCGACACCATCATGAACGGCAAACGCCTGATGCCCCCGTGGGGGCACCTCTACTCCCCGGAGCAGATCTGGCAGTTAGTCGCCTACATCAAGAGTCTGGAGAACGTGCCGGATGACCAGTGAGGCGGGCCTCTCCCGCGGAATGAGCAGGCGCACCCCCCTCGGGGTGGTGGGGGCGGTCGTGGCGTGCCTCCTGCTGCCGGCCGCAGGGGTGCAGGGCGGAACGTTGGCCCAGGTGCGGGAGAATCGGGAGTTCCACGTCTGCGCGAACCCCGAAGCCCTGCCCTACTCCAGCAACGATCCCGGCCTTCCGGGGTTCCACGTCGAGGTGGCCGAGGCCCTCGCCCGGGCCCTGGGCGTCCGGCTCCGGGTGAGCTGGGTCGAGAACCGGCGCCAGGCCCGCACGGCGGGATGCGACGCCTTCATGGAGGAGATCCTGGTGGAGGGGCAGGAGGGAGGGGGGCCGGTGCGCCCGACCCGCCCCTACTACCGGAGCGGGATCGCCCTCCTCGTCCCCGACGGGGCCGCGGAGGTCTCGCGCTTCGAGGACCTCCGGGGCGGCCCCGTGGCCGTGGTCTCAGGGTCCTGGTCTCACCGCTACGTGGACAAGCGGGGACTCCCGATCAGGGTCTTCCGCTTTCAGGAAGAGATCATCGGGGCGGTGCAGCGCGGGGAGGCGGTCGCCGGGGCCGTCGTAGCCCCGTACCTCAGTTGGTACTTGAAGGTGCATCCGCAGGCCGGGGTCCACGTCCCGGCCGGATACGCGCCCGATCCGGAGCTGACGTGGGACGTCGCCGTTGGCCTCCGAAATGCGGACGGTGCCCTCGTGCAGGCTGTCAACCAGGCGCTCGAAGGCCTGATCGCGAATCAGACCCTCCCGGGCATCTTCGCCCGGTACGGGGTGGTCTACACCCCCCCTCCCGTCCGGTAGGCGGCCCCTACACCCCTTCCGAGACGGTCTTCCGGGCCGGGACCTGCTTCCCGACGATCTTGTTGATGGCGTTCAGGTACGCCCGAACGCTCGCCTCGATCACATCGGTGCTGGTCCCCCGACCCACGACCGTGCCGCCGTCCACCTCGAGCGTCACCGTCACTTCCCCCTGGGCGTCCTTCCCGGAGGTCACGGCCCGGAGCTGGTAGTCCTTGAGGATCGGGTGCAGGCCCGTGATCTGGTCGATCGCCTTGTAGCAGGCATCCACCGGCCCGTCCCCCCACCCCGACTCCTGGAGGAGGGCATTCTCCTTCGTGAGCCGGATGGTCGCCGTCGGGATGATCCCGGTTCCGCTGGTGAACTGGAGGTGCGCCAGCCCGTAGGTCTCGGGCACCTCGAGGACCTGCTCCTCCACGATCGCCAGGAGGTCCGAGTCGAAGACCTCCTTCTTCTTGTCGCACAGGTCCTTGAACCGGCCGAAGGCCTTGTTCAGCTGCTCCTCCGTCAGGGTGATGCCCAGATCCTCCAGGCGCTTCTTGAAGGCGTGCCGCCCGGAGTGCTTCCCCAAGACCAGGCGGCTCTGCGGCACCCCCACCGACTCCGGGGTCATGATCTCGTAGGTCAGCTTGGACTTCAGCATCCCGTGCTGGTGGATGCCCGCCTCATGGGCGAAGGCGTTCGCCCCCACGATGGCTTTATTCGGCTGGACGCTAATGCCGGTGATGCTCTGGAGGAGCTTGGAGGTCCGGTAGATCTCTTCGGTCCGGATCCCGGTGTCCATCCCGATCATGTCCTTCCGGGTCCGGAGCGCCATCACGATCTCCTCGAGCGAGGCGTTCCCGGCGCGCTCCCCGATCCCGTTGATGGTGCATTCGACCTGCCGGGCGCCGTTCAGGATCCCGGCCAGGGAGTTCGCCACCGCCACCCCCAGGTCATTGTGGCAGTGCACGCTCACCACGGCTTTGTCGATGTTGGGCACGCGGCTGATCAGGTTGCGGATCCGTTCGCCGAACTCCCAGGGGAGGCCGTAGCCCACCGTATCCGGGATGTTGATGGTGGTGGCTCCGGCCTTGATGGTCGCCTCCATGACGGTGCAGAGGAAGTCCTGATCCGTCCGGTGCGCATCCTCCGCGGAAAACTCCACGTCGTCGGTGTAGGTGCGGGCGCGCTTCACGGCGGCCACCGCCGACTCCAGGACCTCCTCGCGGGTCATGTTCAGTTTGTACTTCATGTGGATGTCGGAGGTCGCGATGAAGGTGTGAATCCGGGGCCGGCCGCCGTGCTGGAGCGCCTCCCAGGCCCGGTCGATGTCCTGGAACTTGGTCCGGCAGAGGCCCGCGATACTCTGGCCGGTCCCCTTGAGGGCCAGCGAGACCGCCTTTACCGCCTCGAAGTCGTCGTTGCTGGCGATGGGGAAGCCGGCCTCGATCACGTCCACGTTCAGGCGCGAGAGCTGCTTGGCCAGCTCGACCTTCTCCTTCGTGTTCATGCTGTACCCCGGGGACTGCTCGCCGTCCCGCAGGGTGGTGTCGAAGATCAGGATCCGGGTGCTCATACCTCCTCCCGGGGGCCGGCGACCGGCCCCGATATCGAAACGCCTCGACCGCGCCGCCCGTGCCTGCAGGGGGGAGCGGAGGGCCAGAATGCCGAGGGGGAGTCGCGATCGCGTCTCAGGGGGCCGGGGGAGCACTCCTCACGGAGCGGGCTCCCCCGGCCGAAGCTCGAGGTCCTCTCCCCGGTCCGCGGAAGCCGTCCGGCGAAGGGAGGCGAGCATCCGCGCGGGACCCGAGAGGGCGTAGAGGAGGAAGGCGCCGAAGAGGAACAGAACCGGCTCCGCCGCGACGAGCAGGAGAGCCAGCAGGAGCACGAAGAGGACCGTGGCGGGCCGGGGCTCGCGCAGGTCCACCGCCTTCAGGCTTCGGTACCGGAACCGACTCACCATCAGAAAGGCCAGCGCGTACACGAGGACGAGGATGGCCGCCTCGGTCACCTGGGGCCCGAGGAGCTCGCGGTCGAACACGATCAGGGAGGAGGACTCCCGCATGAAGAGGACGAGGGCGGCGATGACCCCCGCCGCGGCCGGGATGGGGAGGCCCACGAAATAGCGCTTGTCCATCGTGGTGGTGGTGACGTTGAACCGCGCCAGCCGGAGGGCCCCGCAGGCGGCGAAGGTGAAGGCGGCGAGCCACCCCAGGCGCCCGAAGGGCTTGAGGGTGTACACGTAGGCCAGGAACCCGGGGGCGATCCCGAAGGCGACCAGGTCGGCGAGGGAGTCCATCTGCACGCCGAAGTCGCTGGCGGCGTGGGTCAGCCGGGCCACGGCCCCGTCCAGGAAGTCCAGGAGGAGGGCGACCAGGATGGCGATCGCGGAGTGGGTGTAATCGTCCCTGTAGACGGCGATGATGGCGTAGAAGCCGCAGAACAGGTTCGCGAGGGTCAGGGCGGCCGGCAGCAGGTAGACCCCCCGCCGCACGCGCGGTGGCATCCGGCGCCTCATCGGAAAACCCCCACGACGGTTTCGCCCCCCCGCACTTTGTCCCCCACCTTCACGGTCAGCGCGACCCGGCTCGGCACGAGCAGGTCCACGCGCGACCCGAACCGGATGAGTCCGATCCGCTCCCCGGTCTTGACCTCCTGCCCGGGCCGGATCCAGGTGACCACGCGACGGGCCAGGACGCCCGCGATCTGCTTGACCATGAGCGGCCCGTCCGGGGTGGCCAGCCCGATGACCGCCTGCTCGTTCACCCGGGAGGCCTCCTCCCGCCAGGCCACCACGAACCGGCCGCGGCGGTACTGCAGGTTCTCCACCCTCCCCCCGTAGGGGGCGCGGTTCACGTGGACGTCCAGCACCGACAGGAAGATGCTCACCAGAGAGAAGGGGCCCGGCCCCTCCCCCTCGGCAGCCACCCCCTGCCGGAGGACCATGACCCGCCCGTCCGCCGGCGCCACCACGAGCCCCGGTCCCTGCGGGATGGCCCGTTCCGGGTCCCGGAAGAAGAAGCCCACTCCCACCGCGAGGAGCAGTGGGAGAAGCCCCCAGCCGGGCAACCGGAGCAGGAACAGCGCCCCGGCGACCCCCAGGAGCGGGATGAGGAACAGAAAGGCGTCCCGGACGACCGGGATCACCCCTTCCTCCCTCCCTGGGATGCGGCTGGCGCCGGAGGGTCAGCGGTCTCTATACCACCCATCCGTTCCAACATCAAGGGGAATTCTCGCCCCGGAGCATCCGGCGGACGATCCCCTCCACGGCCCGGAGGGCGGCCTCGATCTGCCCGGGGTCTTTCCCCCCCGCCTCGGCCAGGTCCGGCCGGCCGCCCCCGTCTCCCCCCGTGAGCCGGGCGACCGCGCGGACCAGGTGGCCGGCGTGCACCGTCCCCTTCAGATCCGGGGTCACCATCGCCACCCAGGCAACCCTTCCCTCCCCCGCTGCGCCGAGGACGATCACCCCGCGCGTGAGCTTCGCCCGAATCTGATCCCCCAGTTCCCGGAGGCCCCGGGTGTCCAGGTCGTCGGCCCGCGCCGTCACTACCCGGACCCCGTCCACCGCCTGGGCGCGGGCGAGCGCCTCCTGCGCCAAGCCGCCCGCCACCTGGGCCCGCAGCCGCTGGACGTCGCGCTCGAGCTGCCGGGTGGTCTCGGCGAGCTTCTCCACCCTCCCCGGCAGATCGAGAGGCTTGGCCTTCAGGCGTTCGGCCGATTCCTGCAGGGCCTCCTCCTCGGCGCGGAGGTACCGGTATGCCCCCGGTCCCGTGACCGCCTCGATCCGACGGATGCCGGCCGCCACGCCCGCCTCGCCGGCGATCTTGAAGAGCCCGATCTCGCCGATGGCCTGACAGTGGGTGCCGCCGCACAGCTCCGCGCCGAACTCCGGGATCGCGACGAGCCGGACCCGGTCGGCGTACTTCTCGGCAAAGAACGCCTTCGCCTCCCGGGCCAGGGCTTCCTCATAGGGAATGTCGTCTTCGACGAGGACGGGAACGTTCCGCCACAGATGGCGGTTCACCATGGCCTCGACCCGGTCAAGCTCCGTGGCGGTCATGGGCCCGAAGTGCCGGAAGTCGAACCGGAGCCGGTCGCGGGCGACCAGCGACCCCTCCTGGCGGACATGGTCGCCCAGGACGCGGCGGAGGGCCTCGTGGACCAGGTGGGTGCCCGTGTGGTTCTTGACCACCTCCGCGCGCCAGTCCTCGTCGACGGCGGCGCGCACGGTCTGTTTCTCGCGGAGGGTCCCCTGCCGCACGCGTACCGTGTGGACATAGAGCCCGGGGAGGGGCTTCTGGACGTCGAGGACTTCGGCCTCGGCATTCTCCGTCGAGAGCCTGCCCCGGTCGGCCACCTGTCCCCCCGACTCGCCGTAGAAGGGGGTCCGGTCCAGCACGATCTCGACCTGCTCGCCGGGACCGGCCGCGCTCACGGGCTGGCCGTCGCGGAGGATGGCGAGGATGCAGGCCTCCACGGCGAGGGAGGTGTACCCGAGGAACACCGTGGGGTGCGTCTTGCCGAGCTCCCGGAGGGCGGCGGGGAGATCGGCCGATCCCGCCTTGAAGACGGCTGCCCCGGTCGTTCTGGCGAGCTCTTGCGCCTGACGGAGTTTCTTCTCGAACCCCTGCCAGTCCAGGCGGTCGGCCGGGATCTCGTGCTCCTGCGCGATCTCCTCGATGAGGTCGCGGGGGAGCCCGTACGTATCATACAGCTTGAATAACTGCTCCCCGGGGATCCGCTGCTCCTCGGGCCGCTTCGCTTTCGCCTCCGTGATGGCTTCCTCCAGGCGGGGGATGGCCGTCCGCAGGGCGTGCCCGAACCGCTCCTCCTCGGCGAGCGCCTCCCGGGCAACGCGTTCCTGGGCCTGCCGCAGTTCCGGGTAGGCGTCCCCCATCACGTCCACCACCCGCCCCGTCACTCGGCCGAGGAACGGCCCGTCGATCCCCAGGAGCCTGGCGTGGCGGAGCGCCCGCCGGAGGATGCGGCGCAGCACATAGCCGCGCCCCTCGTTGCTGGGGAGGACGCCGTCGGTGACGAGGAAGGCCACGGCCCGGGCGTGATCGGCGATGACACGCATCGAGACGTCGTCCCGTGCATCGGCGCCATAGGGCTTGCCCGTCAACTCCTCCACCTGGGCGATGATGGGCCGGAGCAGGTCGGTGTCGAAGTTGCTCTGCACCCCCTGCAGGACCGCGGCGATGCGCTCCAGGCCGGCTCCGGTATCGATGCTCGGCTTGGGCAGGGGCGTCATGGTGCCGTCGGCTGCCCGGTCGAACTGCATGAAGACCAGATTCCAGAGCTCCAGGAACCGGTCGCACCCGCAGGCAATGTCACAGGTCGGGCGGCCGCACCCGACCCCGGGGCCCTGGTCGATGACGATCTCGGAGCAGGGGCCGCAGGGGCCGGTATCCCCCATCGCCCAGAAGTTGTCCTTCTCCCCGAGCCGGACGATCCGGTCGGCCGGGATGCCGGTCACCTCTCGCCACAGGCCGAATGCCTCGTCGTCCTCCCGGAAAATCGTGGCCCAGAGCCGCTCCTGCGGGAGGCCGAGGCGGACCGTGAGGAGCTCCCAGCCGTACGCGATCGCCTCCCGCTTGAAGTAGTCCCCGAACGAGAAATTTCCGAGCATCTCGAAGAAGGTGTGGTGCCGGGCCGTTCGCCCGACGTTCTCGAGGTCGTTGTGCTTCCCCCCCGCCCGGACGCACTTCTGGACGGTCGTGGCACGGGTATAGGGCCGCTGCTCCCGGCCCAGAAAAACGTCCTTGAACTGGACCATGCCGGCGTTGGTGAAGAGGAGGGTGGGGTCGTCCTTGGGGACCAGGGGAGAGGAGCGGACCCGGGCATGCCCCCGCTCTTCGAAGTAGCGGAGGAAGGTTTCGCGCAACTCGGCGCCGCTCAGTCGGTTCCCCATCGACTCCCCGCCAACGGCCGGAACAATCTGTGGATACAAGCGCATAGTACCGGGAAGCTCGTCGCCTTGTCAAAGGGGGGCGGAACAGGACCGACGGACGCTGAGGGGAGTCTGCCGGAGGGGAGGGCTCAGGAGATCTCGGGGACTTCCCCGGCCGCGAAGCGCTCCCGGAGGAGGGCGGCGATGACCTCGGAGCCGAACCCCTGGCGGCCCAGGTGGGCGGCCAGGCGACGGAGGGCAACCGTCCGGGGGTGACGGGCGAGGGCAGGCCACTTGCGGGCGGCGGCGGCTTCGGCCAGGCGCCGCTCTTCGCCCGGGCCGAAGGCCCCGCGCACCGCGGCCTCGGCGAGGTCCCGGGCGACGCCGCGGCTGCCGAGGTCGGCCGTCACCCGCCGGGGCCCGCGCCGCCGGGCCACGCCCCCGGTCTGCGCATAGGCGGTGGCGAAGGCCGCGTCGTCGAGGTACCCCCGGCGCGTGAGCGTCGCCAGCGCGTCGCTGACTGCCGCGGGAGAGACGCCGCGCCGGAGGAGCGCCCGCCGCACCTCGGCGGTGGAGCGGGCCCGGATAGCCAACAGGCGCAGCGCTACCTCCAGGGGGTCCGGTGGCGGCGCGCGCTTGGCGGGCTTGCGTGGCATTCGGCTGCGGGACCGCCGGTGGACAGGGCGGCGACTACCCGCTGATCCGTTCGAGCCCCGGGATGACCGTCTTGCCCCCGGCCTCCGCCTGCGGCGGCTGCTGCCAGGCTTGATCGGTCGTAGACTCGATGCCCCGGACCTTGAGGGCGAAGTCGTCCGGGTTGCTCGACCAGAGGAGCGCCTCCTCGTAGGTAATGAGGCCCCGCCGGTAGAGCACCATCAGGGACTGGTCGAAGGTCTGCATCCCGTACTGGCTGGCGCCGGCGGCGACGAACTCCGGGATCTTGCGGGTCTTGTCCGGGTCCACGATGCACTCCCGGATCGTGGCGGTAGCAATCATGACCTCCACCGCCGGGACCCGCCCCTTCCCGTCCGCCCGCGGGATCAGGCGCATGGAGATGATCCCCTTCAGAACCGCGGCGAGCTGGAGGCGGATCTGCTTCTGCTGGTACGGGGGGAAGACCGAGATGACCCGGTTGATGGTCTCGGAAGCGTCCACCGTGTGCAGGGTGCTCATCACCATATGGCCGGTCTCGGCGCCCACGATGGCGGTGGAGATGGTCTCGTAATCGCGCATCTCCCCCACCAGGATCACGTCCGGGTCCTGGCGGAGGGCGCTCCGCAGCGCCTCGGCGAAGGAGTCGGTGTCGGTTCCCACCTCCCGCTGGTTGACCAGGGCCTTCTTGTCCCGGTGGAGGAACTCGATGGGGTCCTCGATGGTGATGATGTGACACGCCCGGTGGCCGTTGATCTGGTCGATCATCGCCGCCAGGGTCGAGGATTTCCCGCTCCCGGTGGTCCCGGTGACCAGGACGAGCCCCCGGGGCTCCAGGGCCAGCTTCTCCAGGGCCGCCGGCAGGTTCAGCTCGGAGATCGTCTGGATCTTGATGGGGATGACCCGCATCACCATCCCGACGGTGCTTCGCTGCTGGAAGATGTTGCAGCGGAACCGGCCGAGGCCGGGCAGGCTGTAGGCGAGGTCGATCTCGCTGTGCTCCTTGAACCTTTCCTTCTGCTTGCTGTTCATGACCGAGAAGGCCATCCGGATGGCATCCTCCTGGGTGATGCGCGGCTTCTCGGTGATCGGGACGAGCTTGTCATCGATGCGGAGGACCGGCGGGCTCCCCACCTTCATGTGCAGGTCGGAGGCCTTCCGTTCCACGGCCATCTTCAGGAGTTCCTGCAGCTCCATGGACTCTCCTCCGGTCCTCGGGAAGCGCGGGCCTACTTGGGGGCCGGTGCCCCGGCCAGCGCCTTGGCCGGGGCGGCGATCCCCAGCGCCTCCCGGAGCTTCGCCTCCACCTCGGCCGCGATGGCCGGGTTCTCCAGGAGGAACCGCTTGGCGTTGTCCCGCCCCTGCCCGATCCGCTCCCCGTTGTAGGCGTACCAGGCGCCGCTCTTCTCGATGATCTTCTGCTGGGTCCCCAGGTCGATCAGGCTCCCGGCCCGGGAGATCCCCTCCCCGTACACGATGTCGAACTCCGCCTCCCGGAAGGGCGGCGCCACCTTGTTCTTCACCACCTTCACCTTGACCCGGGAGCCCACCACGGTGTCGCCGTCCTTGATGGCGGCGATCCGCCGGATGTCCAGGCGGACCGAGGCGTAGAATTTCAGGGCCCGGCCCCCGGTGGTGGTCTCCGGGTTCCCGAACATGACCCCGATCTTCTCGCGGATCTGGTTGATGAAGACCATGCACGTGTTCGACTTGGACACGATCGCGGTCAGCTTGCGCAGCGCCTGGGAC
>DASYVA010000066.1 GCA_036000645.1 Candidatus Methylomirabilis sp. | reverse complement strand
CCGAGGCCCTTCCCGGGGGAGGCCGCGGTCACGGTCCCCCCGTGCAGCTCCACGAGGCGCTTCGTGAGGGCGAGGCCCAGGCCCGTGCCCCCGTATTCCCTGGCCAGGGACGCATCCAGCTGGGCGAACTCCCGGAAGAGCTTCCCGAGGTCCTCGGCCTTGATCCCGATGCCCGTGTCCGTAATGGCCACCACCAGGCTCTCGCCGCTGCCGTCGGTCGGTCGCGACGGCTCGACGGGGGGATCCGGGGGCCGGGCGACGCGGCGGGCCGTCACCGTGACCTGCCCGCCGGCTGGGGTGAACTTCACGGCGTTGCTCACGAGATTGTACAGGATCTGCTTGACGCGGACGGGGTCCGCCCAAAGGGTGCCGAGGCCCTCCCCCCTCCCGAGCCGGACCGCGATCCCCTTGGCCTCGGCCTGGGGCCGCATGTCGCTGACTGCCGCCTCCAGCGCGTCCTGCACCAGGAAGGGCCCCGGGTGCAGCTCCAGCCGGCCGGCCTCCACCTTGGACAGGTCGAGGATGTCGTTGATGATGGCCAGGAGGTGCCTGCCGCTGCCGTGGATGTGGCCGACGTGGCGCTGCTGCTTTTCGGTCAGGGGCCCGGGCACCCCCTGCTCGAGGAGAGCGCTGAACCCGATGATGCTGTTCAGGGGCGTCCGCAGCTCATGGGACATGTTGGCCAGGAACTCCGACTTGGCGCGGGACGCCTCTTCGGCCCGCTGGACGGCCTCCTGGAGGCGGGTATTGGCGAGCTGGAGGGCCTCCTCCGCCCGCTTGCGCGCCGTGATGTCGATGATGGAGACCAGGACAAAGGTGCCCTCTTCGGTCTGGACGGGGGTCAGCCCGATCTCCACGGGGACTTCGCTCCCGTCCTTGCGCCGGCCGAAGAGATCCCGGCCCGCGCCCATGGGCCGGGCCTGGGGCTCAGCGAAGAAGCGGCCCCGGTGCCCCGGGTGGTCCGCGCGGAAACGCTCCGGGACGAGCGTCTCGATGCTGCGGCCGAGGAGCTCGTCCTGGGTGTAGCCAAAGGCCCTCTCCACCTGCCTGTTGAGAAGGGTGATCCGGCCTTCCCGGTCGACCATCATCATGGCATTCGGGGCGGCTTCGACCGCGAGCCGGAATCGCCCCTCCGCCCGCCGGCGCTCGGTGACAGTCGCGGCCAGGAGGAGACCCGTCACCGCCACCACACTCATGAAGGTCTGGAGCAACAGGAGGCTCTCGGTGAGGCCCCGGCCCAGGAAGGGGCCGACTTGTTGCACCGTCCCCCACACCGCAATCCCCGACACCACCAGGGTCGCCGTCGCCGCCCCCCGGGAGCCAAACCGCAGTGCCGCCCAGATGACAAAGGGGAAAATTCCGTAGGCCAGAGGATAGGCAGGGGCGTCGCTGAGGAACCATCCCCCGAACGCGATCTGGCTGGCGGCTACCAGCAGGACGAGCAAGGCCGCGGCCTCGGCCCCCTGCCGCGCGGGCCAGCTCGGCCGGGGCGGCGTCCCCCAGGTCAGGAGCACCGGAGCCACCACTAGCGCGCCCATCGCGTCCCCCAGCCACCACTGCCACCAGAGGGAGCCGTAGAGGGCCCAGGGGGCGGCGCCTCCCAGACAGAGGCTGGCGACGCCGATCGTGGCGCTGACCGTGGTACTGAGCACGGCCGCCAGGACCACCAGTCCCAGGACATCTGGGAGCCGCCCGAGGGAGTTCCGGAACCGGACGACGCGGCGAAGCAGGTAGGCGCCCGCTACCGCCTCCAGGGTGTTCCCGAGCGCGATGCCGCCTGCTGTCACGACGGGCACGGCTGTGAAGGCGTTGGCCAGGAACGCCCCCAGCGCGATGCCCGGCCAGAGACGACCGCCGAACAAGAGCAGCGCCGCGAGGGCGATCCCCGTGGGGGGCCACACCAGCGTAACGTTCGGGTGCATGACGGCCAGCGACAGCCCGACCGTCGCCGCCCCGAAGTAGACGGCGGCGAGGATCCCCACCCGCACTGCGTAGGACGAGGGGTGAGTGGGCCCGGCCGCGCGGCGGCGTGCACCACCCCCGCCGCTCGCGGTGCCAGGCGCGGGATGCGTCGCGCCTTGCGGTGCCTGAACCGAAACGGGAGACACTAGCCCCTCTCCTGAACCGCGCCCTGCACGCGAAGGTGGCTGGAAGGATTGACCACTACCTGAGGCCCTTGTCCAACCCCCAGTGCTGGGCGGTAGCGGGGTGCCCGAGGCCCGCTTGGTGGGGTGCGATTTTCCCTTCTGAGCGCTGCGCAGTCGGGAAGCGGGCGTTCTGGCCCTTCAAGATTGTCCGGGTGGCAGCTATGGGCGTCTCTCATGACTTGAAGAGCGACACTGCCATTGCCTGGTGCAATTTCCATACCTTACAGCGCGAGGGGGCTGGGCCCAGCTCCCCTCGATCCGACTGTCACTCTTGGCGAGGGGATGGACGGGAAGGGTCAGGGAAGGGGGGGGCGCGAGGCGCCCCAGACCCGGAGGAGGGACTCGGCCAGGACGACCTGGTGGAGGGCCTCCCGGCTGGCTGCAGGATCCGTCAACGCCACCCCGTGGGAGAGTTACTCCACGGGGAGGGCCTGGCTCCATGCGACCCGGTCGCGAAGCCGAAGTACCTGGAGCGGTCTCGAAACGGTGACGGCACAATTCTCCACCGGCCCGACTATCTCGTCAATGTACCAGGCAAGCTCCTCGCGGAGTTCGAAAACTCTGGAGAGCTTTGCCCTGGGTCCTGGTGGTCCATTGCAGGCCGTAGGAGCGGATTGTGTGGTGGAGCTGACGGGATTCGAACCCGTGGCCTCGTGACTGCCAGACTGAAACTGGCCACAAGCCTAACTTCTCGCCGTTCCGGCGATTGCCAGTTCCCGCCACGGAATTCACGGCTTGCATCATCCCGAGATATGCGAGGTACGGGAGGCTGGCGCGGCCTCCGGAGCCTCAGGGGGCAAAGCCGCAGCAAAGGTCGGGCCCTCCAGCTTGGCCGCGGCCTCCCGTAGGTCCTCGTCTCACGATCCGGTACCGCCGGTAGATCGCGTCCGTCTTCCAGCCCGCCATCGCCATCGCCACGGTGCGGCTGATGCCCCGGCGGTCCATGTTCCGCGCGGCCGAGCGCCACAGGTCGTGTGGGGTCAGCTCGGGGCGCCCGAGGGCTTTGCCCGCCCGCTTCCAAGACCGTCGGAAGTCCCCGATGCGCCGACCGCTCCGGTGTTCCGCTCCTCTCCAGCGAGCTCTGGGCCCCGCACCCGCGCCGCAGCCCCCCCGCGAAGCCCCGCCTCTCTCGGTGTGCGAGACTTTGCATGATTTGACTAGTCTTTCCCACAGATTGTGGAATCGGGGTGCGAGCTGGTTTGCGTATGTAGCTGCCCCCGCGAGAATCGCACCTTGGCAGAGAAGTTGCTTATAGACCGATAGAAAGTGGTTGGTCTTGGTGGAGCCTGATCACCGACACGCTCCTGCTGCTGCCGGGCGGTGCCCTCGGTGGCACGCCGGAGGAGACCTGCCAGCACGGCGAAGTCCACCAGAAAGACTGCGCGTTCGGTCTGTGAGGCGGGGGCTCTCTAATCCCCTGGGGGGAGAGGCAGCGGTTCCTCTCCTATCGGTGCCGCGGCACAACTCACATCGGCTCCGGATCCTGGCGGCCCCTCCGACCCTCTCGGCTCTGCCGGGGCCGCCTCTACGGGAGGGTCTGGAGTAGGCTCCGGTCACGCCGTGCGAGATGGTTCAGGTGGACCACCTCGCGACTGAGATTCTTCTCTTCACGGCCACGGCGAACGGCCGCGGGGACGGGGAAGGGAACGGGTCGAGCCTTGCCCTGAGCCGAGGGCGCTAGCGGATCGGGCGGAGGGAACCTGCATGCCCCCTGGGAGTGGAGCCACTGCCACTCGGGCACTCGGGGCAGGGGCCGACGCGGTCTCTGCCTAGTAGGGAAGGGTGGGGAATGGAACAGGCAACTTCAAGCGTGGCGGGGTCGGAGCGGGGTCGGGTGGCGCGGGGGGTCGGAGCGGGGCTCCTGGGCCTCGTCTGCTGGCTCGGGGGCGGGGGGGACGCCCGCGCCGCCGGCACCTTCGTCGTGGACGGGGCCAACCCCGGCTGCTCGGATACAGCGCCCGGGGCCGGCACCGAGGGGAACCCTCCCTACTGCACCATGTCGGCCGCCGCGGCCGCCCGGGGCGGGCCCGGCACCACCATCCTCGTCAAGCCGGCCATCTACCGGGAGCAGGTCACCGTGCGGGCGTCGGGCGTTGAGGGAAGCCCTTTCGTCTTCCAGGCCCTCGGGCCCGGCGTGGTGGTGGACGGGGCGGACGATTTCTCCGACCCCGCCCTCTGGACCCCCGCCACCGGCACCGTCTGGCAGGCGGTCGGAGTCACCTGGTTCCCGCGCCAGGTCTTCGTCGATGGGGCCCCTTTGACTCTCCTGAGCACCTCCGTCGTGGAGCCGGCCGCCGTCCCCCCCGGCACCTTCGGGTACGCCTCCGGGGGGAGCATCTACGTCAACCTCGGGGGGGACAACCCGGGAACCCACCAGACCCTGATCAGCCGGCGGGGCAGGAACTTCGACATTGATGCGCGTTCCTGGGTGACCATCGACGGCTTCACCATCACCCGGGGCGCGTTCGGGATCTATGCGAATGCTTCGTCCACTGGCGCCACGAGTCTCACGCTCACGCATAACACTGTGACCTTCGTTACCTTGCAGGCGATCGACGTGTCGGGCTTCACGAACGCCCTGATTGGCTCGAACGTGGTATCGGGCGGTGGGATACGCCTGGGTCGTTGCGGGAGCGCGATAATCCAGGACAACGAGGTCTTCCGTAACAGTAATGATGGCATCCGTATCGACGCTGCGGCCAGCAGTCTCATCCAGCGCAACACTGTTCACGACAACCGTGGCACGGGGATTAAGATCCAAAGCTCCAGCAACACCCTCTCGTTGCAGAACCGCTCCTGGCACAACTGCGGCCACGGCTTCCACCTGTCCCGGTCGGTGGGGAGTCGCCACGTCGGCGATGTGGCGTGGGGGAACGCCGGCCGGGGCTTCTCCGTGGGGTGGGAAGCCACCGATACCCACATCTTCAACTCCATCGGGGCCGATAACGGGCCCACAGGGGAGTTCGACCTCTTCGTAGACACTACCGCCGCGGCCGGCTTCGCGTCCAACTTCAATCTTTTCTGGAACCGCACCAGCCAGGCACCGATCAAGTTCTCCGGGACCACGTACACGACCCTCGCCGCCTTCACGGCCGGCACCGGCCAGGACGCGGCTTCCCTCCAGGCAGACCCGCGGTTTCGCAACCCCGTGGGAGGGGATTTCCGCCTCCTTCCGGGATCGCCCGCGATTGATTCCGCTGACTCCTCGGTGCCCCACTGGGCAGAGACCGACGCCGCGGGGAACCCCCGAGTGGACGACCCGGCCACGCCCAACACCGGGGCCGGCCCGGTTCCCTACGCTGATCGGGGGGCCCTGGAGTACGTGCCCAGCGCCGCCCCGGTGGCGGCCCTGACGGTCGCACCGTCCTCAGGGCCGGCACCGCTCACGGTGACGCTGGATGCCTCGGGCTCGAGCGCGGCGGCGGAGGAGACGATTGTCTCGTACGCGTTTGACGCCGGTGACGGGAGCGCCCTGATCGGCCCGCAGCCCGGTGCCACGGCCCCCCATACCTACGCCACTCCCGGGACCTACACCGCCACTGTCACGGTGACCGACACCACCGGGGCGAGCAGTACCGCCAGCGCCACGGTGACGGTGGCCGACCCGGGCAACCTGGTCAGGAATCCCTCCTTCGAAACCGACACCAGCGGCTGGACTGCCTACGGGGGGTCGACCCTCCAGCGGGTCCCGGGCGGGCAGGAGGGGGCGGTTGCCCTGGAAGTGCGAGGCCCTGCCTCCACGGCCACGTTCGGCATCAACGACAGCCCCAACTGGGTCGCCACGACCGGGGCCGCAGGGACGCACTACCGCTTCACCGCCTGGGTCCGCGCGCGCACGGAGGTGGCCACAGGGCGGGCCCGCATCCGGGTCCGCGAGTACCTGAACGGGGTGTTGGTCGGGACGGCGACCTACTCCCCCTTCGTGCCGCTGACGCCGGCCTGGCAGCTGCTGCTGACCGAGCACGTCGCGCAGGCGACCGGCTCTACCCTGGACGTGCAGATCCTCGATTACCCGGGCGCGGCCGGCGAGGTGTTCCAGGTCGACAGCATCGCCATCGTGGTTGTTCCGTAGCCGCAGCCGTAGTCGGTTCCACGTCCCGCTACAAGGGAGGCGGCTCTCGTCCGCCGAGCCGCACCAATCTATCTGGTCTCGCTGCCGTTCCGGGTCGGCTCCGGCGCCGCGCTACCGGGCCAGCCCCGGCAGCGTTACGCGTACCCCCTGAGGAGGGCCTCCTCGAGGCGAGCGACCTGCAGTTTGCCCACTTCCGGTTCTCCGCCGCGCAGCGCCAATCGCTGCGGAGCACCAACCCCGTCGACCGGCTGCACGGCGAGTTGCCGCCGGCTGAAAACCCAGGGGCCCCTGCCGACACCGGAGGCGGTGCTCCTGCTCTTCTTCGGTCTCCTCATCGGCGGTGGAGGTGCGGTTGGCGCCTCGACGGGTGGCAGGTCCTGCCGGTCCTGCGCCGCGACGAGCGGCCGGCCGCGTGGGGCTCCGGTGCGCCAAATCCGGGAGCCCTCCGATCAAGGAACGATTCCGATGGAGATGTTATCCGTCTGGAAGATTTCGCCGCCGATCGCCGGAGCGTAGTCAAGAACTTGGATGTCGAGCGTTGAGCCCAACGCCACGACCACGTAGTCCACGGTCAACTGCGTCCAAGTGGGCGAGAGGGTCACGGCGGCCGAGAGCGTTGTTGTGCCCTTCTGCTGGCCGCCCAGGTACTCGCGGACGCGGATTCGCGCCTGCCCGTTGTGGGAGTCCGACTTCACATACGCCGTCACACGATACCTTGCGCCAACGAATGGTGTAACAGCCACCCAGTTTGCCGAGTCGTTGATCCCGAACTGGCATGTATCCTGCGTGCCCCCTGCTGTGACCTGGAGCGACCACGACCCGAGCTGCCCACCGGCAACCCGCAAGAGCGTTGGCGCGGGGTTCGGGCATGAGGGGCTGGTGTCGTCGTAGGGAATCCAGCCGTTCTCGTTGAACTCGAAGGACCGGTTGAAGGACTCATATGCACCAATATCCGCGTAAGCCGGAGAGCCTGCGCCGCCGTTGGTCTTCGACGGGTCATCCCACCGTCTCAGCCCCTCAGCATCGTTGGTCGGCCAGTCAGCTATAGACGAATTCGCCTCATCGATCGCAAGGGAGCTGTCCGACAGGTGAAAATCGCCAGCAGTCGCGTTCACGAAGAGC
>DASYVA010000065.1 GCA_036000645.1 Candidatus Methylomirabilis sp. | reverse complement strand
GACCGCCATCGTGGAGGGGCTGGCCCAGCGGATCGTGAACGGGGACGTGCCGGAGTCCCTGAAGGACAAGCGGGTGGTGGCGCTCGACCTGGGCGCCCTGATCGCGGGGACGAAGTACCGGGGGGAGTTTGAAGACCGCCTGAAGGCGGTCCTGAAGGAGATCGCCGAGCGGGAGGGCCGGATCATCCTCTTCATCGACGAGCTCCACACCCTGGTGGGGGCGGGGGCGGCCGAGGGGGCCGTGGACGCCGGCAACATGCTGAAGCCCGCGCTGGCCCGCGGGGAGCTGCGCTGCGTCGGGGCGACCACCCTCACCGAGTACCGGAAGCACGTGGAGAAGGACGCCGCCCTGGAGCGCCGGTTCCAGCCGGTTGTGGTGCGGGAGCCGAGCGTCGAGGACACCATTTCCATCCTTCGGGGGCTGAAGGAGCGCTACGAGGTCCACCACGGGGTCCGGATCAAGGACTCCGCGCTGGTGGCGGCGGCGGTCCTCTCCAACCGGTACATCGCGGACCGGTTCCTCCCGGACAAGGCCATCGACCTCATCGACGAGGCGGCCTCGAAGCTCCGGATGGAGATCGACAGCATGCCCACCGCCGTGGATGAGCTCACGCGGCGGGTCCGGCAACTCACCGTGGAGCGCGAGGCCTTGCGGAAGGAGACGGACGAGGCCTCGGCCGAGCGCCTCACCCGCCTGGAACAGGAGCTCCGCGAGCTCACGGCCCGGGCGGACGCGCTCAAGGCCCGCTGGGGGGAGGAAAAGGCCGTCATCCAGCGGCTCCGGGGGATCAAAGAGCGCTTGGAGCAGGCCCGGATCGCGGAGCAGCAGGCCGAGCGGCAGGGGGATCTGGGGAAGGTGGCCGAACTCCGGTACGGGACCATCGCTGCCCTCCAGAGGGAGCTGGAACAGGAGCAGGCGGCGCTCACGGCCCGACAGAGCGGCGAGCAGATGCTGAAGGAGGAGGTGGACGAGGAGGACGTGGCCGCCATCGTCGCCAAGTGGACCGGGATCCCGGTCACCCGGCTTCTGGAGGGGGAAACCCAGAAGCTGCTCAAGATGGAGGAGAAGCTCCGGGAACGGGTGGTGGGCCAGTTCGAGGCCATCACGGCGGTGGCGAACGCCATCCGCCGGGCCCGGTCGGGCCTCCAGGACCCGAACCGGCCGCTCGGCTCCTTCATCTTCCTGGGGCCCACCGGGGTGGGGAAGACGGAGCTGGCCCGGGCGCTGGCCGAGTTCCTCTTTGACGACGAGCGGGCGATGATCCGGATCGACATGTCCGAGTACATGGAGCAGCACGCGACAGCCCGCCTCATCGGGGCGCCGCCGGGGTACGTGGGCTACGAGGAGGGGGGGCAGCTCACGGAGGCGGTCCGGCGCCGGCCCTACAGTGTCCTGCTCTTCGATGAGGTCGAGAAAGCCCACCCGGAGGTCTTCAACGTCCTGCTCCAGATGCTGGACGACGGGCGCCTGACCGACGGGCACGGGCGCACCGTGGACTTCCGCAACACCCTCGTGATCATGACCAGCAATCTCGGCAGCCATTTCATCCGGGAACTGGCCGGCCGGGACGAGGCCGCGATGCGGGCGCAGGTCCTGGAGGCGCTGAAAGCGGCTTTCCGGCCGGAATTCCTCAATCGCATCGACGAGATCATCATCTTCAACACGCTCTCCCGGCAAGACCTGGAGCGGATCGTCGAGCTCCAGCTCCGGCGGCTCCAGCAGCGCCTGGCGGACCGGAAGCTCACCCTGGCCGTCTCGGACGCGGCGAAGGACTTGCTCGCCCGGGAGGGCTTCGACCCGGTCTACGGCGCGCGGCCGCTGAAGCGCGCCATCCAGCGCCTGCTCCAGGATCCCCTGGCACGCCGGCTCCTCGAAGGCCAGTTCCACGAGGGGGACACGATCCGCGTGGATCTGCAGGGGGGCGAGCTCACCTTCGCCTGCGGCTGACGGCGCGGAAGGACGGGCCGGCCGGCGCCCTCTCTACCCGATCTCGGAGGCGCTCCGCATGCGGGGACCACTCGATGGCCTGAAGGTCCTGGACCTGACCCGGATCCTGGCCGGCCCCTTCTGCACCATGATCCTGGGGGACATGGGGGCGGATGTGGTGAAGGTGGAGAACCCGGAGGGGGGGGACGATACCCGCCGCTGGGGGCCGCCCTTCGTGGAGGGGGAGTCGGCCTACTTCCTGAGCGTCAATCGGAGCAAGCGGAGCGTCACCCTGAACCTGCGGGCTCCCAAGGGGAAGGCCCTCCTGGCCGACCTGCTGACCCGCGCCGACGTCCTCATCGAGAACTTCCGGCCCGGGACGATCGAGCGCCTCGGGTTCGGGTACGAGGCTGCGGCCGGCCAAAACCCGCGCCTCATCTACTGCTCCATCTCCGGGTTCGGGCAGACGGGGCCGGAGGCGCTCCGGCCGGGCTACGATCTCATCGTCCAGGGGGAGAGCGGGGTCATGAGCCTCACGGGCTTCCCCGACGGACCGCCCTGCAAGGTGGGCCTCTCCATCGCGGACATCATCGCCGGGATGTACGCGGTCCAGGGGATCGCCTTCGCGCTGTACGCCCGGGAGAAGACCGGGCGGGGCCAGCGGATCGACGTGGCCCTGCTCGACGGGATGATCTCCTTCCTCACCTACCAGGCCGGGATCTACTTCGCCACCGGGAAGAGCCCGTCCCGGATGGGTAACCTCCACCCGACCATCATGCCCTACGAGACCTTCGAGGCCGCCGACGGCCACCTGAACGTCGCGGTGGGGAACAACAGCCTCTTCCAGCAGTTCTGCCGGGTCCTGGGGCGGCCCGAGCTGGCCGCCGATCCCCGCTTCGACACCGACGCCGGTCGAGTCGAGCACCGGGGGGCCCTGCGCCCCACTCTGGAAAGCCTCCTGCGGGCCCGACCGGTGGCAGCCTGGCTCGAGGCCTTCAGTGCGGCCGGCATCCCCTGCGGCTCCATCAAGGCGGTGGCGGACGTCTTCGCCAGCCCCCAGGTGCTGGCCCGCGAGATGGTCCGGACGCTCGTCCATCCCAAGGTGGGGCCGGTCCGGGTGACCGGGAACCCCCTCAAAATGTCGGAGACCCCCGGGGCGGTCGAGCACCCGCCGCCGCTGCTCGGGGAGCATACGGACCAGGTCCTGGTCGAGTGGCTGGGGCTGGACGGGGAGGCGTGCATGGCCTTGCGGCGGGACGGGGTGATCTGAGGTGGAGATCCTGGCGGCGACAGCCCTGACGGTCCTGGCGGCCGTGGCGGTGGCGGGGGCGGTCGTGGCCCTCCCCCTCCTCCTGGAGGTCCGGACGCTGCTGCGGCAGCTCCAGGGGCTCCTGGAGCGCACCGATGCCCTGGTGGAGGAAACCCGGGGGACCGTGCAGACCGCCGACCGGCTGCTCCGGGCGGCGGAGGCGGACCTGACCCCCGCCCTGCACGAACTGAAGGAGGTGATGCGCAACGTCGGCCACGTGTCGGACGAGGTGAGCCGGGGCATGGACCGGGTCAGCGGCACCCTGGAGAACCTCCGGCGCGCGAGCGAGACGGTGCGGACCACCACGGATGTGATCCGCACGGGGTTGGCGCCGCATCTGGTGACCGTCGTGAGCCTGGTGGCCGGGGTCAAGACGGGGACCTGGACGCTGGTGCGCCGGCTCCTGCGGAGGAAGGAGTAAGCCATGAGCAGCGAGCGCGGGATTTCGGGATCGGCCGTTGTCCTCGCCTTCCTCCTGGGGGGCGCCCTGGGCGCCTTCGTGGGCCTCCTGTACGCGCCCGAGAGCGGGAAGCGGACCCGGGTCCGCCTCCGGCAGTTCGCCGAGGAGGCGCAGGAGAAGACCGAAGAGACCGTGAGGGAGTTCCGGGACAAGGCCGAGGGTCGGGTCCGGGAGTGGCGGGACCGGGTCGAAGAGGTGGTCTCGACGGGGAAGGAATTGCTGGAGGAAAACAAGGACCTCCTCACCGGTGCCTACGAGGCGGGCAAAGAGGCCTTCCTCCGGGAGAAGCGGAAGCTCTCGGGCGGGGACGCGGAGCCGACCTCCGCGCAGTGAGGCGGTGGGGCTGCCCTCAGGGCCGCCGGCGGAGGTGGTGGAGGGCGGTCCGGAAGATGGAGCGGAGCTTCGCCTCGGCTTCGCCCCGGCGCCGCCAGATGAGGCTGATCCGCTCCCGCAGGGTCAGCGTGGAGGCGTAGTAGATCCCGTCTACTTCTTCGATCGCCACCTGGCGGCCGATCCGATATCGGCCGGCTTGCTCCCCGTGCCCGTGGCAGAGGAACCGGACGCCCCCCGCCAGCTCCACG
>DASYVA010000064.1 GCA_036000645.1 Candidatus Methylomirabilis sp. | reverse complement strand
GCGATCCTGCAGGTGGACTACACCAACGTCCTGCGGGGGCGGGGGAAGCCCCGGTACGAGGCCCAGCTGGAGGCGGACCGGGCACGGCTGCGCCCCATCCTGATGACGACCTTGGCCATTATCGCCGGGATGCTGCCGGTGGCGCTGGGGCGGGGGGACGGTTCCGCAGCCCGCGCCTCCATGGCCATCGTGGTCGTGGGGGGGCAGGCCCTCTGCCTGCTGGTCACGCTGCTGATCACGCCCGTGGTCTACAGCACCTTCGACGACCTGGGGGGCGCCCGCCTCTTCACCTGGGTGGCCGAGTGGCGGGTCTGGGCGTCGTTCCGGGCTGTGCGGGCGCGCGTCTCCTGGGGGCTCTCCCGGTACGCGAACGGCCGTCCCCCTTCAACGCCTTCCGGGTCCTGAGCCGGCCTCCCCACCGCAGCTCAGCCGCGCGCACGCAACTATGACCCTACCCGCCGCCCCTCCGGCCGTGGAATCCCGGCCGCTCCTCCTCACGCGGGGCTTCGTCCTGACCTGCCTCTCCACGTTCTTCTTCTTCCTCTCCTTCTACCTCCTCCTCCCCACCCTGCCCCTCTACGCCCTGCAGCACGGCATGGGTGAATCGGAGATTGGCCTCATCATCGGGGCCTTCGCCCTGACCTCCCTGGTCGTGCGGCCCCACGTGGGGCGAGCCATCGACCGCCGGGGGCGGAAAGGGATGCTCCTCCTCGGGGCGGCGGTGTTTCTCGTCGCCTCGCCGGCCTACCACCTCACCCGGACCGTGGGGAGCCTCCTCGCCCTCCGCCTGCTCCACGGCTCCGGAATGGGCTGCTTCACCACGGCCGCCAGCGCCGTCATCACCGACCTGGCCCCCCCCGCCCGGCGTGGGGAGGCCATGGGCTACTTCGGCCTGGCGGCCAACCTGGCCATGGCGGTCGGGCCGGTCCTGGGGATCTGGCTCGCCTCGGACGGCACCTTCGGGGGACTCTTTCTGGCCGCGGGGGGTGTTGCGCTGGGGGCAGCCCTGCTGGCGACGGGGGTGCGCGAGACCCTGCCGGCCGGCACTGCCCCGCCCGCGGCCGCGCCGCTCCTCAGCCGGGCTGCCCTCTTCCCGGCGGGAGCGATGCTCACCCTGTGCGTCACCTACGGGGCGGTGGCCTCCTTCCTCCCTCTGCTCGGCCGGCAGGTCGGGATGGGAAACCCCGGCCTCTTCTTCGCGGTCTTCGCCGCCTTCCTGGTGCTGACTCGCCCCCAGGCGGGGCTCCTCTCGGACCGGGTGGGGCGCGCCGCGGTGGTCCTGCCGGGGATGACGCTCGTGGCGGCGGCCATGGCGACGCTCGCCGTGGCGAGCTCCCCTGGATGGCTCCTGCTGGCCGGCGCCCTCTATGGCATCGGCTTCGGCGCCGCCCACCCGGCCCTGATGGCCCTCACCGTTGACCGGGTGGAGGCCGCCGAGCGGGGCCGGGCCATGGCAACCTTCTATGCGGCCCTGGAGCTGGGGATCGGCTCCGGTTCCGTCCTCCTCGGAGTCCTCCTGGCCCATTCCAGCTTCCCGGCGATGTTCGGCGCCGCCGCCGCCATCGCGGCCGCCGGCACCCTCGGCTTCCTCTTCGGCTATCGCCGCCTGTAGGGGCCCGTCCGCGCAGGCGGGAACCGTGCAGGCGGACGCCGTCCCACGGCCACGAGAGCCCGGGCCCGCGACCTGCGGCGGGGCTTCGCTACATCCGGCGGAGGGCGGCGGAGAGGAGGACGATGATGGTCGCCAGCGTGAGGTTCACCAGCAGCCAGCGGGGCCGCTGCTTCTGCATTCCGGCAAGCGCCGGGAAGGGGAGGGTGATCAGGAAGGCAATGGTGAAGAGCGCGAGGGCCAGGAGAACCTTCAGCCCCAGGACTGCCTGGTAGCGGACATCCACCCCGGCCTGAAGGGACGAGAGCATATTGTAGAGGCCGCTCATCAGGATGACCCCGATGGCGGCCCAGAGGATGGGGTTGAACCGCGCGCCGATCCTCGCCATGAACGGGGCCCGCTGCTCCGGTGGCAGGGCGGCCGCCGTCGGGATCAGGACGAAGCGCGCGAAGGCCACACCGCCCACTCCGATGATCACCCCCCCGAGGTGGAGCCACTGCATCAGGGTGTCGAGCACAGCGCTCCTCCCCTCAAGCGGGCATTGCCGTGGACCCGCCCGCCGGGCGCCAGCGCCGCGCCATCCGGACGGCGAGGAGGGTCGCGGCCACCAGGCTTGCGTGCCGCGCCTTCCCCGTCCCGACGATGTCGAAGGCGGTCCCGTGGTCTACGGAGGTCCGGATCATGGGAAGCCCTACCGTCACGTTGATCCCCCGGTCGAACCCGATCAGCTTCAGCGGGACATGACCCTGGTCATGGTACATGGCGACGACGAAGTCGAACTCCCCCCGCCGGGCCCGGTAGAGGAGCGTATCGGCCGAGATCGGGCCATGGACGTCGAACCCCTCGGCCCGCGCCGCCTCGATGGCGGGAGTGATCTGCTCGATCTCTTCCCGGCCGAAGAGGCCCCCCTCCCCTGCGTGCGGGTTCAGGCCCGCCACGCCGATCCGGGGCGCCCGGACCCCCAGCATCCGCGCCGCCACGCCGGCCAGCCGGATGACCGTCAGGACCCGCTCCCGCGCCACCCGCGTGACCGCCTCGCGGAGGGCCACGTGGGTGGAGACGTGCAGGACCCGGAGCCGGCCCACCACCAGCATCATGCTGTAGTCCCTGGTCCCGGTCTTCTCGGCGTAGATCTCCGTGTGGCCGTCGTAGGGAAACCCGGCCTGGCGCATCGCTTCCTTGTTCAGGGGCGCCGTGACGGCGGCGGCGATCTGGCCGGCCGTGGCCAGCTCGATGGACCTGAACACGTACTCCACAGCCGCCCGGCCGGCCGCCGCGGACACCACGCCGAGCGGGCAGGCGGCCAGGTCCACGTTCTTCAGGTCCAGGACCTCGACGGCGCCGTCCCCGCGAGCCTCGGCTGGCGAGCCCACCGGCCGGATCCGCCGCCTGACGCGGGAGGCCGCCCGGACCCGCTCCAGCGCGCCCCGGTCTCCGACGATGACCGGCACGGCCGCCCGCTGCACGCGCGGGTCTACCGCGGTCCGGAGGCAGATCTCTGGGCCGATGCCGGCCGGATCCCCCATGGTGATGCCAACAATGGGTCGGATGGGCATTCCCTGGTGCCTCCCCGCTGAAGACCGGCGTATCGTAGCACGCCGCCTGCGTCCGGAAAAGGGACGGAGGAATCCCCCTGCTCAGGGCCTCGACCTGTCGGGAGGCCGCAGACTTGCCAGGGCTTTCCGGTTGACTGTCCGGCGTGCGCCGTGGTATGGCGTTGCACACGCCTGACGATCCCCGCCTTCGGAGACGCTTCAGCAGGACGCCCGTGCCGCGGGCCTGGACGGGAGGGCGAGTCTCTCCAGGGGCTTCCCACGGGGGATGATGGATGGCCACCTTCGCCGAGGCCCTGGGAACCTTCGCTGCCAGCCTCACCCCGTCCACCCTGCCTCCTGAGGTGGCGGAGAAGGCCACGCACCTCCTCCTGGACACGGCCGGCGTCGCGCTGGCCGCGGCCCCGGAGGACTTCGCCCGCAGCGTCCAGGAAGTGGCCCTCCGCCTCGGGGGCCCGCCCGAGGCCACCCTCTGGGGCCGGACGCAGCGGGTGGGGATGGCGAACGCGGTCCTGGCCAACGGGACGCTGGCCCACGGCCTGGACTACGACGACACCCTGGAGGAGGCCATCGTCCATACCGGGTGCTGCTGCGCCACGGCGGCCCTCGCCGTTGGGGAAGCGCACCGGGCCCCGGGGGCGGCGGTCCTCGCGGCGATCGCCGCCGGCGTAGAGGTGATGTCCGCCGTGGGGCTGGTGGCCCCGGGAGCCTTCCACCGGCGGGGCTTCCACCCGACAGCGCTCTGCGGCCCATTCGGCGCGGCGGCGGCGGCGGGGAACCTCCTGGGACTGAGTGCGGCCGAACTCACCACCGCGTTCGGCCTTTGCGGGAGCCAGGCGGGCGGGATCATTGAGTACCTGGCGGACGGCTCGTGGAGCAAGCGGCTGCATCCGGGCTGGGCCGCCCACGCAGGGCTCACGGCGGTCCTGCTCGCCCGCGCCGGGTTCACCGCGCCCCGGACCGTCTTCGAAGGGACGCACGGGTTCTTCCGGGCCTTCGCCGGGGAAGCCCCCGACCCCGGACGCCTCGCGCGGCTCCGCGACAACCTCGGCCGCGAGTGGGCGATCCTCAGGCTCATGTTCAAGGCCTACCCCTGCGGCTCCATCAACCAGCCCTACATGGACTGCGCGGCGCGCCTCCGGGCGAAGGCGCACCTCGACCCCTCAGGCATCCGTGAGATCCTCTGCCGGACCCCCGAGGGCGTGGTCCACCGCCTCTGGGAGCCGCTGGCGGAGAAGCGGCGGCCGGCGACCCCCTACGGGGCGAAGTTCAGCCTGCCCTACTGCATCGCCCTGGTGCTGGTGGAAGGCGAGGCCGGGGTCGAGGGATTCACCGACGCCAAGGTCAGGGACCCGCGGATCCTCGCGGTCGCCGAGAAGGTCCGCTACGTGGTGGACCCGAGCCTCCCCTACCCGCAACGGTTCACGGGGCACGTGCGGGTGATGCTCGAGGACGGCGGGGTCCTGGAAGAGATGCAGGAGGCACCGCGGGGCGGCCCCGAGATGTCCTTCTCGCCCGAGGAGCTGGCGGAGAAGTTCCGGACGAACGCGGCAAGGGCGTTGCCGCCGCTCCAGGTGGAGGAGGCCCTCGGCCGCCTGCTAAAGCTCGGCGCGGAGCCGGACGCCGCCGCCGCGGCTGCGGCCTTGCGAGGCACGTCGTGACGGCGGCGCTCCAGGAGGCGGTAGGACTCCTTGACGCCCTGGTCCGCCGGATCGAGCCTCGGGAGTTTCGCGCCACCCTGCGCGGGCGGGTCCGGACCGCGGCCCGGCACTGCCCGGCCCTCCTCACGGCGGTGGCGGCCGAGGCGAGGCGGACCGGGCTGCCGGAGCAGAGGCTGCTCGCCCTGAACCTGGCCACAGACCTGCCCGGCGTGCCGGACGGGTGCACCAACATCCTGGCGGTGGGATCCGCGACGCACGACCGCGGCGGCTTCCTGCACAAGAACCGGGATCACCTCCGGGCCTTCCTCGGCGACTGGCGCGTCGAGGCGCCGGCGGGCGCGCACCGCTTCCTGGCCTCCTCGGCGGTGGGGGACCACACGGTGGCCCTCGGGCTGAACGCGGCCGGAATCGCCGTGGCCACCAACAGCGTGCTGAGCCGGGAGACCCATCGCTCCGGGCTCGGGCACCGGGTGCTGGCCCGGAAGGTCCTGGAGGAGGCGAGCGCCCTCGAGGAGATCGTCCCGCTGCTGGAGAGTCTGCCGCGCGCCGGGGGCTTCAATCTCCTCTGCCTGGACGGGAGGGGGCGGGGCCTGGTCGTCGAGGCGACGGCCCGGCGGCTCTGGTCCGAACTCGTGGAGGATGGCGTGCGGGTTCGCACCAACCACTTCCAGGTGCTGCAAGGCGCCCACGACGAGGAGGGGGGCCGGCACCTGTTCACCCAATCGAGCAGACCGCGCCTCGCCCAGGCCGGCGCCGGGTTGGATGGCCGGGAGGGGAAGGTGGACCTCGCGCTCCTCCGCAGGCTGGCCCGCACGCACGCCGCAGAAGAGGCGGCGCTCGTCTACGGCGGCAGCATCTGCAACCACGGCGCCCTCTGGTCCACGCTGACGAGCGGAACCGTCGCCGTGCCGCGCGAGGGGGGCGCCCCCCTCGCCCTCCTGTGGGCCGGGGTGGGCTCCCCCTGCGCCACCCCCTATTTCCCCCTGTCGCCGCACCTGACCCATCTCCCGGCCGCCTTCGGGGACGGCGCCCTCTTCGCCCTCGCCGAGCGGATCGAGGCCGGGTTGTCCTCGGACGCGCGCGCGGAGGCGCTCACCCGGATCCAGGCTCGCTTGGACAAGGCGGGGGAAGAAGCGCTCCTGGTCGCCCGGGCGATCGCGGGCCCAAGCAGGGTCGAGGAGGCCCACCGGATGCTCGCGACGGCGCTCCAGCCGGCGCTCGAGGAGGGAGTGCTGAGCCTGGCCCTCCTGGCGGCGCAGGGGGAGGCGGCCGCAGGGGACGGTCTCACCGCCCGCCTGCCGCGGGAGGTCCGGGTGGCACCCGGCCAGGAGGTAGTCCTCCGCTTCCAGATCCTGAACGGCCTCGCCGAGACCGTCACCGTATCGGCGCGGGCGGAGGGACTGCCGATGGCAGCGCAGCAGCCCTTCCCTGCGCACGTCCGGGTCCGGGCCGGGGCGGTGGGAGGCGGGCTTCTCCTGCTCGGGACCGGGCCCGTGCCACGGGAGATCGCAGTAACGATCCAGCGGGCCGACGGGGCGCGCGAGGTCCTGCGCCAGCAGGACGTCCGGGTTCTCCCCTTCGGCGCCGAAGAGAGCGATTGACTGCGGTCCCGCCCGGGCGCGGGCGGGGCCGCCGCGAACAGCAGCGCCCACCAGAGGAGGGATCTGCATGCGATACCGGGGAATCCTCACCGTCCTGGCCGCGACCGCGCTGGCGCTCGGGCTCCTCCGGCCAGCCGCGGCGGCCGATCCAGCCGTCCTGGAGGCGGCGAAGAAGGAAGGGAAGGTCGTCTGGTACTCGTCGCTCGGCCTGTCGGTGGCCCAGAAGGTCTGCGACGCCTTCAACAAGCAGAACATCGGGGTGACCTGCGAGCTGAACCGGGACGGCTCGCAGCGGATCTTCCAGAAGCTGATGCAGGAGGCCTCGGCCGGATTGGCCATCGCCGACGTGGTCCACACGTCCGACATCTCCCACTTCCTGGAATTCCAGCAGAAGGGGATGCTGACGCGGTACCTGCCGGCCGGGGCGGAGAAGTTCCAGCCCAGCTTCCGGGACCGGGACGGGTACTACACGGTCCTGCGGGGCACCCCCTACGTCATCGCCTACAACACCACGAACGTGAGCAAGGCCGACGCCCCGAAGCGGTGGAAGGACCTCACCGACTCCAAGTGGAAGGGCAAGCTGGTCCACGCCCATCCCGGCTACAGCGGCGTCGTGATGACCGGGATCACCGGTCTGCTCGGCGTCATGGGCGGGTGGGATTACTACGCCGCGCTCACGAAGAACAACCCGCTGGTCGTCCAGTCGGCCGAGGACCCGCCGATGAAGCTGGCGGGAGGCGAGGCCTGGGTCGGGGTGGCCGGGGAGTACAACTTCTACCGCACGGTAGTCAAGGGCAACCCGGTCGAGATCGTCTTCCCCGAGGAGGGCGCGCCGTTCATCTCGTCGGCCAACGCGATCCTGGTCAAGGCGCCGCACCCGAACGCCGCCAAGGTCTTCACCGACTTCCTCTTCAGCAAGACGGCGCAGCAGATCATGGCCGATGACGGCCTGTACGTCCCCAACGAGGAGGTCACCTACCCGAAGGGCAAGCGCCCCCTCAAGGAACTGAAGCTGATCAAGGTCGAGCCGGAGGAGATGCAGAAGCGGGACGAGGAGATCAAGAAGAAGTTCCGCGAGCTGTTCGGAGTGTAACGATGGCGGGGGCGGCGGCCGGGACGGGAACAACCGCGCTGGCGGTCCGGCGGCGGGTGGACTGGACGCCGCTGGTCTGGCTCGTCAACTCGGCGATCCTCGCGGTCCTGGTCGTCGCCCCCCTGGCCATCCTGGTCTATACCGCCTTCCAGTCGTCGGCCGGCTTTACCTTTGGGAACTTCGTCGAGGCCTTCGGCGAGGCCATCTACCAGGGGCCGGTCCTCAACTCCTTCATCTATGCCACCGCGGTGGGGATCCTGAGCGTCCTCATCGGGGCGCCGATGGCCTGGCTCACCGCGCGGACCGACATGCCGGGGAAGGCCTTCGTCCGCACCTTCAGCATCGCCGCCTTCGTCACCCCCTCCTTCCTCGGGGCCACGGCCTACGTCATCCTGGCCGGCCCCAACGCGGGCCTCCTCAACGTCCTCTACCGCACCCTGACCGGCTCGGAGCAACCCCTCTTCAACATCTTCTCCATGGCGGGGCTGATCTACGTGACCAGCCTCTACACCTTCCCCGTGGTCTTCATCATGGCCGGCGCCGCCCTCACCGCAACCCCGGCCGACATGGAGGACGCGGCGCGCATCGCGGGCGCCGGGCGCTGGAGCGTGATGCGGACGATCACCCTCCCCCTCGCCATGCCGGCCATCCTCGGGGCCTTCATCCTCACCTTCCTCGAGGCCCTGGTCCTCTTTGGGGCGCCGGCGATGCTGGCCATCCCCGCCCGCTTCCACGTCATGACCACGCAGATCTGGGCTTTCTTCCACTACCCGCCCCAGGTGGAAGTAGCCGCGGCGTACGCGATGCCGATGCTCCTGGTGGCCGCGGGCCTCCTGTGGCTCCAGCGCCGCGTCATGGGCCGGCGGACGTATACGACCGTCGGGGGCCGCGCGGCGGCGGCACCCCTGGTCCGCCTGGGGGCCTGGCGTTGGGCCGCCTTCGGCGCCTGCGGCCTGGTCCTGCTCTTCGCCATCGGCCTCCCCTACTTCGCCCTCCTGCGGGCCGCACTGGCCAAGGCGTGGGGACTGGGCTGGACCCTCCAGAACCTGACGTTGCGCAACTTCCGCTACGTCATCTTCGAGTTCGACCCGACCCGCTCCGCGATCGTTAACACCCTGGAGCTGGCGACAATCACGGCCACGCTTGCCGCCGCCCTGATGGGGGCCATCGCCTACATCGCCCAGCGGCGGCTGCTCGCCGGCTCACGCCTGCTCGGCTTCCTGGCGACGGCGCCGCTCGCCATCCCCGGGATCGTCCTCTCCATCGGCCTCTTCAAGGCCTACTCCCGCCCGCCGCTTCTCCTCTACGGGACGATCTGGATCATCTTCGTCGCCTACCTC
>DASYVA010000063.1 GCA_036000645.1 Candidatus Methylomirabilis sp. | reverse complement strand
CCCTGCGCCTTGGCGACCATCGGGAAGCCAAGCGCCGCCGCCCCCCCTGCAGCCACCGCGGCGGCCTTGAGGACGTCGCGCCGTGAGACACCTTGGGGCCTTTCCTGCCGGTCTGCCATGCGATCGCTCATGCCACCTCCTCCTCTCGGGTGAAGCCGAAGACCCGGGGGGCGGGGTATCTCTCCCCCCTGGGATCCCACGGCGGGTTCGCTCCCCCAGACCTCCCCGGGCCCCGCGCGGGCCTCAGCACAGGGAGGAGCAAGGGGCCGGTCCTATCGGATCAATCGGAAGCCTGGGGATGGGACACCGACTGCATGCCCTGGTGCTCTTGTCGGTCGCAGGGAGAAACGCCCCGGAACGGGCTGCTCCTCTATCACTCACTATCAGGGCCTGGCCCGTGCAAGCGGCACTACTATTGAGACATGGAGGGCACTTGTCAAGTCTTTTTCATACACTTCCGGACACCAATAGCCCCGATTTTCGTCCTGCGGAAAGCCCGGATCGTGGGCGGGCGCCCCCACACACGCTATTCTGAATCGGAAGGGGTTTCGCCGGGGCTGTAGCCCACCAGCCAGCCGAGCCAAATCACTCCGGCTGTCATGGCGAGGAGGACGAAGGCGCTGGTGAGCCGGGACAGCGTCGAGAAAAACGTGAGCGTGCCGCTGGAAAGGCCGGTCAGGGCGAGCCCGACCACGGGCAGGACCGGCAGGCCGCAGCCCATGACGCTGCAGGCCCCCGTGGAGAAGCCGAGCACGCTCGTCATCGCCCCGGCCACGCCTCCGTACCGGGCCGCATTCGCGCCCCATCCGCAGGCCTTCACCTGCTCGCGGCGGGTGAACCACAGGGCGAAGTAGGCCCCAAACAGGAGACCGGTGAGGAGGAACCGCCCGAGGGACGGCACGTCGATGATAAACCCCCATTCCACGCCCTCGATGGGGTTCTCGGAGATGAACCAAGCGAGGGCCATGTTGGAGACGAAGGACAGCTTTTTGGCGAGGGTGTCCGTGTTCGAAGCGAGGTACTCGGGCAGCCGGCTGAGCCACGGGTTGAAGGTAAAGAGATCCACTGGCTTGCGCGCGAGCGAGAGGACGAGGACCGGTAGGACCAGGTTGAGCAGGAAGACGCCGAGCGTCACGCCCCAGAACATCTTCGGGCGCGCCCTGACGCCGGCCGCAATCCCCTTCACCGTTCTCGTGATCGGACGCAGGCGTGCGCCACCCACCTGCCCCTCCGACGTCCCGGACGAGGTTGTCGCACCCGGCCTCATCCGCGGATGGTCTTCATGACGTCCTCATTGGTGAATGCGCTCTTCGGCGCGCCTTCGAAGATGATCTCCCCCCGGTCGATGGCGTAGAGCCGGTCGGCCACCCGGGAGGCCGTCATCAGGTTGGACTCCGCGATCAACACGGAGATCCCCATCTCCTTGATCTTCTTCACCGCGTCGATGAACCGGATCACGACCACCGGCGCCAGGCCTTCGAAGGGCTCGTCCAGGAGGAGGATCTTCGGCGACAGCGCCATGGCCCGGGCGATGGCCACCATCTTCTTCTGCCCCCCGCTCAGGTGCAGGCCCCGCCGCTGCAGGAAGTCCCGCACCTCCGGGAAGACGGCGAAAATGTGCGCCTCCGCATCTTCGTCCGGCGAGGCTGAGCCCCCCTGCCGGGAGGCGCCGGCCAACTGCCGACTGATCTGAAAATTCTCGGCCACCGTGAGGTCCGGGAAGATGCCGGCGTCCTCCGGCGCGTAGCCGATCCCGAGCCGGGCGCGCTCGTGGGCGGGCAGGCGGCTGATGTCCCGCCCCTGGAACGTGATCGTCCCCCCGCGCATGGGGAGGAGGCCCATGATGCTCTCGATGGTGGTCGTCTTCCCCGCTCCGTTGCGGCCGACCAGGCAGACCGCTTCAGCCGCCTGGACGCCCAGGGAGATTCCCCGGAGGACGTGCGCCGTCCCGCGGTAGGTGTGGATCTGATCCAGCCGGAGCATCGGGGCCGGTCCTCCTGCGCGCGGCGTTCAGCGGGCCGGCGTGCTGCCGAGAAGGGTGATCGTCACGGTCTCGTTCAGCCGGATTTGTTCTGGGGTTCCATCGGCGAGGATGGTTCCCTGGTGCATGACGACGATGCGATCCGAGTACTTGAAGACCACATCCATATCGTGCTCGATGATGACGGGGGTGATCTTCCCGGACCGCACGACCGCCGTGATCGTGTCCATGATGGGCGCCTTCTCCCGGGTGCTGACCCCGCTGGTCGGCTCGTCCAGGAAGAGGAGCCGCGGACGGAGCGCGTAGGCGACCGCGACGTCGAGGAGCTTCCGCTCGCCCTGGGCCAAGCCGCCGGCGAGCATGGCAGCCTTGCCCTCGAGGCCGAAGACGTGGAGCACCTCGATGGCCTCCTCCCGGACGGCCTCGTCCCGGTCGGCGAGGGCCATGAGCCGCCGGGTCTTTCCTTCCCGGGAGAAGATGCTCAGGGCGACGTTGTCGAGCGTCGTGAGCTGGTCGAAGAGGTTGACGAGCTGGAAACTCCGCGCGATCCCCGCCCGGATCCGGTCGTAGACGGGCAGGGAGGTCACATCGGCCCCGTCGAAGAGGATCCGGCCGGCGTCGGGGCGAATCAGGCCGCTGATCAGGTTCACCAGGGTCGTCTTGCCCGCCCCGTTGGAGCCGATCAGGGCCAGGACCTCGCCGGCGTCTACGGCGAAATCCACCCCGTCCACCGCGCGGGTTTCGCCGAAGTGCTTCTTCAGCCGCTGGGTCGCGAGCAGGTTCACGTCAGGAGGTCCTCCGGAGGCGGAGGCGCAGTTGGCTCAGCGTCCCCACGATCCCCGCGGGCATGGTGAGCACCAGCACCACGAGGACGACGCCAAGGACGAGCTGCCAGTAGACCGTGTAGCCCACGGCGTAGGTCTTCAGGTAGTTGAACACGACCGCGCCGATGATCGGGCCGCTGAATGTCCGGAACCCGCCGAGGACGGTGAAAAAGACGATCTCGCCGGAGAAGGGCCAGTACAGGATGTCCGGGGTGGTGAGGCCGTTGAGGGGCACCCAGAGGGCGCCCGCGAGGCCGGTGAAGGTGCCCGAGACCAGGAAGGCCACCAACCGGTACCGGCGGACCTGGACCCCCACGAACTCGGCCCGGGTCTCGTTGTCCCGGATCGCCTGAAGGGCCTTGCCGAATGGGGAGTGCACGATGACCCACATCACCGCCACGCACAGGAAGAAGACCACGAGGACGTAGTAGTAGTACCGGTAGGACAGGAAGGCGACCTTTGCCTCCGCAGGCCCGGCCAGCTCGCGGACCATCCCGCCGAGGAGCCTGGGCGTGGGGACGCGCAGGCCGTCGGTTCCCCCCGTGACCCAGAAAAACTTGAACGCGAGGCTCCAGAGGACCTGGGAGAGCGCCAGGGTGAGGATCGAGAAGAAGATCCGCGTGTAGCGCACGCAGATGTAACCGAACAGGGCGGTCACGACCGCGGTGGCCGCCACCCCGCCGAGCAGGAACAGTTCCATGGACGTGATGTGCAGGTACTTCACCATGAACGCAACGGCGTAGGCCCCCACGCCGAAGTAGGCGGAGTGCCCGAAGGAGAGAAGCCCGGTGTAGCCCAGGAGGAGGTTGAAGCCGAGGGCGGCAATGGCGCTGATGAGACCGTAGGAGAGGAGGATCGTGTCGTAGGGGGCGGCCACGTAGGGGATCACGAGCATCAGGAGCGCGACTGGCGCCGCGTAGGCGAGCGCCCGCCATGGGGAAAGCGCACCGGCGAGCAGCGGGCTGCGGGTCATGGCCTGCCGAAGAGCCCGGCGGGGCGCACCAGGAGGACCGCCGCCGCGATGAGGTAAAGGATGGCCAGCTCGATCTCGGCGAAGTAGGTGATCCCCAGCGTGCGGACGAACCCCACGATGATGGACCCGACCAGGGCCCCTTCGAGGCTCCCGAGCCCGCCGATGACGACCACGACGAAGGCGAGGATCAGGGCGTCCACCCCCATTCCCAGGACGGCCCCCGAAATCGGCGAGATGATGGCCCCCCCGAGCCCCGCCATGAAGCACCCGAGCGTAAAGGCCTGCACGTACACGCGTTTCACGTTGACGCCGAGGGCGGACGCCATGCGCCTATCCTGCGACGTGGCCCGCAGGATGACACCGAAGTTCGTCTTGTAGACGAAGGCCCAGAGGAAGCCGGCGGCGAGGAATCCCACCCCGATGACCAGTAAATTGTAGTTGGGATAGGTGGAGCCCAAGATCGACGAGCTCCCCAATACATCCGACAGAATCCCCGGCGACAGGGGGTAGGGGCCCCAGAGGAGGTGCATCGCATCCTCGAGGATGAGCAGGAGCCCGAAGGTAATCAGGAGCTGGTATTCTTCCGGGCGCTGGTAGAGGGGCCTGAGGAGGGTTGGCTCCAGGACGGCCCCTAGTGCTGCCGCGGCGAAGGCTCCGGCGGGCAGGAGGAGATACAGGGCGCCCGCGGGGAGATGGCCGGCGGCCAGCCCCACGGCCCACGCGGTCACATAGGCTCCGATGGCGAAGAGGTTGCCGTGGGCCAGGTTGACGATGCGCATGACCCCGTAGATCAGCGTGAGCCCCGAGGCAATCAGGAAGAGGGTCGAGGCGTAGAAGAGGGAATTCAGCACCTGAACGGCAAAGGTATCCATGGCGCTGGAGCTTGCCCCAAAAGGGGGGTGCGGTCAAGCCCCTCCGGGGCACGGCGCGGCGGCCGAGCCTCGGGGGACGGCCCGCCCGTTACCCCTTCACCAGGTATGACACCGTCTTCACCGCCGGGGTGAGGGCATTCTCGTTGGTATAGACCGCCATCAGGATCGTGTATGGCCCCGGCATCCAGCCGGTGACGCTCACGGCGAAGGTCCCCTCGGAGGAGAGCGGAGCCGTGCCGGCGTGCCGGACGGTCCCATCCGGGCCGAGGGCGATGAAGCGGAGAATGGACTCGACCGGATATCCCCTGGCGTCCGACCCTGAGGTCAGGGCTTCCCGGACCAACGTGTAGGTCCGCTGCGCCCGGACCGCCTTCTCGATCTCGGCCGAGACCTGCAGGCCGCCCTGGCGCTCCTCCACGTTGGAGATAAAAGCCCTGGGAGGGAGCGCATACCGGTCGAACGCCCCGACCCCGAGGGGATAGCTCAGGTCGCGGACCACCTGGAGGACCGCCGCGTCACCCGACCATGCTGCCAACCGGTAGGGCCCGTTCGTGAGGAGGAAGTGGCCGTGGGCCTGGTAGAACCGCTTGAGCGCGGTCCAACGCTGTTGCGCTTCGCTCTCTCCCGCGAACTCTTTCAGGGCATCAGGCGTGTACGCTCGGCGTTCCAGCTCTTCCAGCAGTGAGGCCAGGTGGGGGAGAAGCCCTTTCCCCCTGACCAGGTCCAGCCACTCTACCCCCCGGCGCTTGGCCTCCTCCTGAGAAAAGGTAGCCATCCCACGGATGACGGCCTCCTCCATGAGTGCCAGGAGATGCCAGGGAAGCGTGCTCCAGGGGGGGATGATCATGGTCTCGTGCTCGAGGGAGGGAGAGGTGGAGCCCAAGTAGACGTCGATGATCAGGATCTCCCGCATGACCTTGATTTCGCCGAACTCCTTGACCTCCCGCTCGGTGCGCACCACCCGAATCCCCGCCAGCCGCTCCCGCAGGAGGGCCGTGGCGGCGGCGACGGAGGGGTCGTACGCGAGCGGGTCCTGGGAGTCCCTGACGCTCCAGCGGTAGGCGAAGATGAGGGGATAGAGGACGTCGGCCAGGCCCATGCGGGTGCCGTCGTGAAACGGGGAGAGGACAACACGGTAGCGGATCGCCGCGCTGGCGGTCTTCCCGTCGCCCACCTTCCGGAGCCGCCCCGTCCCGGGCTCCGGGAGCAGGGCGTCCCCGGGGATCTTCGTACGGTCCGACGCTGCGTCCACGCTTACGACGGTGACGCGGTTGGGGATCCACCGGCCGGCGTAGGGCGTCGGGAAGGCGGCCGGATCCCCGACGGTGGACCAGACCATCCTCCCGGCCGGGTCGGTGAATCCGGCGACGGGGTTCCACGCGGCCTGGGGCTCGAGCGCAACGCCGACCCTGAGCCACCCGTTCCAGGGGAAGTCCTTCAGCTTGACCGTCCGGGGAAACATGGGGGACAGGAATCCGGCGTGGGAGTCCTGGGCGATGTTCTCCACCCCGGCGGAGAAGTCCGAGTTGAAGTAGGTGCGCTTGAGGGTGTAGCCGATCGTGACCCGCTTGCACCCGCGGGTGAGAAGCCCGGCCAGGGTTCGCTCGAGGGTGAGCCGTTCCTCGGCCGAGTCGGTGGTCCCGTGGATCAGGCGCCGGTAGGCGGCCTCGACCTCGGCTCGCTGGGTTGGGTCGGTGACGCGCTCGCCCATGAGGAGGTACGCGTGGAACCATCCCTCCTTGAGCCAGGGGGGGCCGAGCCAGCCGCTCAGGCTGACCCTGTGGGGGGCCAGCAGGGCGTCGAGATCCACCTCCTCGAGGGTGGCATCCCACCCTTCCCCCTCGGCCCGCCACCGGGAGCCCACGAGGGCCTTGGCCAGCTTCCCCTTCGCCCGCACCCGCACCGCCGGGGGTACCGTGCGCTGGTCCGGAGACGGGGCGCCCCGGGATTCCCGATTGGCCGCTTCGGCAAGGTCGAAATGGTGGAGGTAGTCCGGGTGGTAGGGGGTCACGGGGTACGGGTGAAGGACAAACTCCCCATGCGCTCCGGCTAGCGCCTGGAGGATCTTCCGCGAAATGGCGCACCGGCTCGCCCGGGGGCGAGCCGATTCCGAGGCGGGGTTGAAGGTCAACACCACAAATGACCCGAAGGACTCGGCATGGCTCACGTTCGCGGGGATGCCTCCCCGTCCAAACGGATCATCCCCGATGTAGGCGTGGAGCGAATTCTTCTGGAGAAGCGCCCCTGCTGCGGCGGGGTCCATCGCTTCGATCCGGATCTCCTGGGGGTAGAAGGCGGGATAGTAGGACAGCTCGTGCCCCGCATCAGCCGGGCGGATCGCCAGGACGGAGATGGGAAGGAGAGCGATGATGAGCCCCCAGCCCCCCCGGAGGAGGCGGCCTCGGCGAGAGGCCGGGGTGGGGTGATTGACGTCCGGCATTCGATGGGGAGGACTCACCTGAGGAAAGTAACCCGCCGGCCGCGGGGTGGGAAGGGGGCAATGCCCCCTTCCCCGAGCCCCGCAGTGTGCTGGACTGAACCGGGGTTCACCCGGCTGGGAGGGGAGATCCCGGCCTAGGCGGAAACCTTGGGCCAGGTCTTGTCGATCCACGTGTACGTTGCAGTCGGTTCCTTGCCGTACTTGTCGCCCCACCCCGGAGGCGCGGTGATGTTCCGGATCGGGATGCTGATCATCCGCTTGGCATCGAGGATCTGGAACGGGTAGTCGGGGGAGTTGACGCTGAACCCCGTCACCGCATCCTTGTAGCCCTGGTGGTTGTCGGGGCGGATGTAAAGGTAGCCGGCCGGCCCCGGATACATCTGGCCCTCGAGCATGGCGATGATCGCCTCATCGTCCGGCCAGCCGCCCATCAGCCTGTTGGCCTTCTCGACGGCGGTCTTCAGCAGGTACAGGGTGGTGTAGGCCCCCTCGGACTGGAAGTTCGGGTACTCGTTCCACCGCTTGTGGTACTTGGCCACGAATTCGGTGTTAAGCGGCCACCGGTTTCCCGGCGGGTTGGTGAAGTAGTAGTTGGAGTGGATCCCCCCGATGACTCCCTCGGGGTGCTCTTTCCCGATCGCGTGGGGTGCCACACCGAAGGCGATCATGCTGGTGAACTTCATCTTCTTGAAGAGGTCATACCGGAGGGCCTGCTTGTACATCGCGACGTAGTCGCCGCCCCAGACGGAGGAGACGAGCAGGTCCGGCTTGGCCGAGATCGCCTTTGTGATGTGCGGGGTGAAGTCCGTGGTGCCCAGCTTCGGCCACCCCTCCGAGACCACCTGCGTGCCGGGTACGAGTTTCTCGATGGCGATCTTGAAGTGGTCAAAGGCGTTCCGGCCGTAGGAGTAGTCGGGGTGGATGTGGGCGATCTTCCGGACCTCCGGCCAGTTCATGGCGGTGGCGACCGCAGCCGTCACCCCGTCGGCCGACTGCATGTTGGTGATCCGGAAGATGTAGTGGGGGTGCGGCACGGCCTTGTCGAACAGGAAGTCCGTGCAGCCGTCCACGAAGATGGTCAGGAGCTTCAGCTCCTCCGCGACCGGGCCGAGCGCCGGCGTGTTGCCGCTCGAGATGACCCCCGTGAAGAGGTCGATCTGCTCGGACAGCTTCATCCGGCGCATCTCTTTCACGTTCGCGTCGGTGCCGGCCGCCTCGTCGGCCTTCACGGTCTCGATCTTCCGCTTGCCGAGGAGGCCACCCTCGGCGTTGATCTCTTCGGCAGCCAGAATATGCCCCTTGTAGGAGGGTTCCCCTAGCACCGCCGCCGCCCCGGTGAAGAAGGTCATGTGCCCGATCTTGTAGGGCTTGTCGGGGATCGTCCCCTTGGGGGGTTCTGCCGCCTCCGCCTTCTGCGCGGCGGTCACGGGGGCCACCGCCGCCCCGAGGGCGGCGCTCCCGACAGTCACGCCCAGATTCTTGAGAAATTCCCGCCGTGTCGGTTGTTCAGCCATGTCCTCTCCTCCTCCCAGTGATACCGTCCTGTTCTCTCGGGCCTTGACGAGCGTTTGGAAGCGCTCAGGAGTGCGGGCGTCGTCTCGTCCGCGGATCCTCCGGGTGGGGGACGTGCCGGGTGTCGGCGTTCCGGGGCCTCGCGCGGCGCGGACAGAGGCGCCTCCCCAATCGGCCCGCTCGCGCGCTTCTTTGACGTGGGATGGTCTCCGGGGCCGCAGCCATCCTCCACAATGCCCCGGGCATGGCAAGGATAGCCCTACTACATAGAAACGACCCGGCCTTGTCAAGTGCTTATTCTGGCACCCCCGCTCCCGGCCCCCCCGGTGCCCTTGACGCCTGTGCACCCTCGCGCCGATAATGGCCCGCCGCCGCCGGGCCAGCGGCGATGTGGAGAAGCCGGCCTCGGGAGTATTGCGCAGAAGCGCTGCGGACGCCCCGGGAGGACGCCGATGCACAAGGGACCGCGGCGGCGGGGAGGCTGGCTATGGGCCGGGTGGTTCCTCCTCCTGGCCGCGCTGACCTACTCCCCCTGGGTCGCTCCCCGCGGCCGCCACACCCCGTTCCTCCTCGGCCTGCCCTTTACCCTCTTCTGGTGGTTCCTCCTCACCCTGGCGTTGCTGCTCAGCCTCTACGTCTTCGTCGCCACCTACTGGCGGGAGGGGGAGCGGTGAGCGGCACGGCCATCATCCTGGTCGAGCTCCTCGTCTACCTCCTTGCCGTCCTTTACCTGGGCTACCGGGGCTGGCGCGCCCAGGGCCCCGGCCTGGCCGAGTTCTTCGTGGCCGGGCGCACGCTCGGCCCCATGGTGGGGTTCCTCACCTGGAGCGCTACCCTCTTCTCCGCGTTCACCCTGGTGGGGCTGCCGGGATTCTTCTATATCCACGGGATCGGGAGCTGGCCCTTCATCGCGTTCGCCGACACCTTCATGGGGATCTTTTTCTATGTTATCGGCCGGCGCCTCTGGCGGCTCAGCCGGGAGCGAAACCTGGTGACGCCCGTGGAGCTCCTGACGGTTCATTATCGGAGCCCGGCGCTGGGCCTGGTGGCCGTGGCCGTGAGCGTCCTCTTCCTTCTCCCCTACCTGGCCATCCAGATGATCGGGGTCGGGCGCCTGCTCGAGGGAGCCACGGGCGGCGCCATCCCCTACCTCGGGGGGACGATCCTCCTCCTGGTTGTCACGGTCGTCTACTCGGAGCTCGGCGGGATGCGGGCCGTGGCCTGGACGGACGCCCTGCAGGGGAGCCTGTTCTTCGTGGTGTTCTACGTCACGGCAGCCGTCTTCGTCGTCCGGGAGTGGGGGAGCCTCGGCGCGCTCTTCCAGGCGGTGGCGGAGCAGCAGCCGGCCCTCCTCTCCGTCCCCGGCCCCCGGGGCTACTTCACCCACGCCACGCTCATCTCCCTGTTCATCCTCATCGTGGGGATGCCCCTGACCCAGCCGCAGCTGGCCATCCGCTTCTTCGTGGCCCGATCCGAGCGGACGCTCCGCCTGATGACCGTGGCCAGCGCGACCTTCGCCACCCTGGTCGTGATCCCTGCCCTCCTCATCGGGCTGGGCGGCGCGGCCCGGTTCCCGGATCTCGCGTCGGGCGACCTCGTCCTCCCGACCATCGTGAGCCGGACGATGGGCCCCTTCCTGGCCGGCCTCGTGGTCTGCGCCGTGGTCGCCTCCGCCATGTCCACGGTGGACTCCCAGGTCCTCGTCCTGGGTTCCCTCCTGGCGAAGGACGGCTACGCTCCCGTGAGCGGAGAGCGGGACGAGGCCCGCCTCCTGCGGGTGGCTCGCCTGACCATGCTGGTTTGTATGGTGGCGGCGTTCCTCATCGCCCTGCGCCCGGTCCCCCTCATCATCCAGCTCTCCCTCCTCTCCTTCGCGGGGACCCTCCAGCTCGCCCCCGCCTACCTGGGAGCCCTTTTCTGGCCGTGGGCGACCCGGAGCGGGGCCATCGCCAGCGTTCTTGCCGGCGTCACCACGCTGGGCCTCGGTCAGTGGGTCCTCCCGGCCGCTTGGCTCCTGGGGTTCCATCCCGGGGTCTGGGGCCTGGCGGCGGGACTCCTCGTCCTCGTGCTGGGAAGCCTCCGGTCGTCGGGTGGACGGGAAGCGGCGCGCACGCCCTGACTGCGCGCGGGCGGCCGGGTGCACCTGCTTGACAGAAGCAATCTTTTCGGATAGTGCTGGCGCAGCGCGGGATGGGCTCGTGAGAAGCCGCCCGCTTTCCCCTAGAATCCTGCCCCCTCCACCGGGCGGAGCGGAGGACGCGTGGAGCCGGAGATCAATTGCCGGCTGACCCGCTCGATCCTCACGTACCTGGACCGGCAGAAGGAGGGCCAGGGCCGCCAGCGGTTTCTGGAGGCCCTGGGGATCCCTGCCGCCCACCTCGCTGACGAGAACAACTGGGTCTCGTACGACTTCTACCAGAAGGCCCTCCGGACCGCCTGCGAGGTCCTGAACGACCCGGACGCCCCCTTCAAGATCGGCCAGCACGCCATCAGCAAGGAGAGCATCGGCGCCGCCTATGTCCTGATCCGGAGCCTGGGGACCCCCCTGGGTGTCTACCGGCGCGGCCGGGATGTGTATTCCCGCTTCAGTAAGGTCAGCGACATCACCATCCGGAACCCCCAGCCCGGGTCCCTGACCGTCATCAACCAGATGCGCCCCGGCTACCCGCCCGACCCGGCGGTCTGCCGGGTGCGGGCCGGCATGTACGCGGCCGTCCCCGCCATCTTCCGCCTCCCCGCAGCGGCCGTCCGGGAGGAGGCCTGCCAGTGCCGGGGGGCCAGCATCTGTGTCTACCGGGTCGAGTGGGACGAGAGCGCCACGGGAAAGCTGGCCGTCTGGGGCAGCGCCCTCGGGGCATTCTCCGGCCTTTTCCTCTTCCTGGCCCTCCACGTCCGGGCGCCGGAGTTGAGCCTGGTGGCCAAGGGGAGCCTGGCCCTCTTCCCCCTCCTCCTGGGCTTCACGCTGGGGCGGCTCCAGGACCTCAACCGGAACCTCAGCGTCAACTACGATGTCGTGCTCGACCTGCACCGGGAAATCGAGGACGCCATGAAGCTCCTCGAGCAGAAGTACGGGGAGCTGCGGGCGGCCCATCAGGAGCTGGAGGCCTCGTACCGGATCATCGACCGCCGGGCCTCGGAGCTCTCGACTCTCTTCAAGGCCAGCCTGGCGCTCGGCGCCACGCTCGACCTCGACCGGCTCGTGGATGCGGTCCTGCACCTGGCCGCAATGGAGCTGGGCTATGACCGGGCCATGGTGTTGCTCTACGACCCGGAGCGGCGCGTGCTGTCCCGCGGGCGGATCCGGGGGGCATCCCCCGAGGTGGCCCGGCGGGTGGAGGCGCTGGAGATCGCGGTGGACCGGGAGCCGGGGGCCCACGCGATGGTGGTGGCCACGGGCGAGCCGGTGCTCGTGGAGGATATCCGGGAGGCGGGGGTCCCGTTCAACCGGACCATCGTGGACGCCCTGGAGACCGAGGGTTTCCTGGTGGTCCCCCTGAAGGCCCAGGACCGCATCGTGGGGACGTTGGCCGTGGACAACCTCCGGAGCGAGCGCCGCCTGACCAAGGACGACGAGCGCCTGCTCATGACCCTGGGGGCGCAGGCCGCCCTGGCCATCGCCAACGCGGCTTCGTATCGGCTCGCCGAGGAGCTGAACCTGACGCTCGAGGCGAAGGTCCGGCGGCGGACAGAGGAACTGGAAGCCTCCTTCGCCAAGCTCCAGGAGCTGGACCGGCTCAAGTCCGAGTTCCTCTCCAACGTTTCCCACGAGCTCCGGACGCCGCTGAACGCGATCAAGGGGTCCATTGACAACCTGCTGGACGGCGCGGCCGGGCCGCTCAAGGGGGAGCAGCGGACCGCCCTCGCGCGGGCGAAGGGGAGTGCGGATCGGCTGGCCCGTCTGGTCAACGACCTGCTCGATCTGGCCCGAATCGAGGCGGGCAAGGTGGAGCTCGCCCGCAGGCCGGTCCGGCTGCGGGAGGCGGTGGCGGAGGCGCTGGATGCCGCCCGCCCCCTGGGTGAGGAGCGGCGCCTCCGCCTCGATTTCCCGCTCCCGGCTGAGGAGGTGGTGGTCTCGGCCGACCGGGATCGGCTCCACCAGGTCCTGATGAACCTGCTGAGCAACGCCATCAAGTTCAGCCCTCCCGAGGGACGGGTCTGGGTGGAGGTCGCCCGGGAGGAAGGAGGGCTGGTCCGCACGGACGTCTGGGACGAGGGGGAGGGGATCCCCGAAGAGGACCAGGAGCGGATCTTCGAGAAGTTCCACCAGGTCTCTCCGGGCCCCGGGGGGAAGCGGGCCGGGTCCGGCCTGGGCCTGGCCATCGCCAAGAGCCTGATCGAGCTGCAGGGGGGTCGGATCTGGGTCCAGAGCAGCCCGGGGCGGGGGAGCAGGTTCTCCTTCACCCTCCCGGCGATGCCGGGAGCCTGAGGGTCTGAGGGGATCATGCGGAGTGGACGCGTCCTCATCGTGGACGACGATGTGGACAACCGGGAGACGCTGCGGGACCGCCTCCGCCTTCTGGGGTTCGAGGCGGGGACGGCGGGCTCGGGGCGGGAGGCCCTGGCCCAACTCCCCGACTTCGACCCGACCCTCATCCTGCTGGACCTCCAGATGCCGGAGATGGGCGGGGTCGAGTTCCTCCGGGCCATCCGGGGCCAGGGAGTCACGACCCCGGTCATCGTGGTGACGGCCTACGGGAGCGTGGAGAACGCGGTCCAGGCGATGCGGGAGGGGGCCTACGACTTCATCACCAAGCCCTATGACCCGGCGCACCTCGAGGTGGTCATTGACCGGGCGCTGGACCGGGAGCGGCTGCACCGGCAGACCCGGCTGCTGCAGGCGCAGATCGAGGCCCAGCACGGTCCCCTCGTGGGGGACGCCCCGGCGATGCGCCAGGTTCTCGCCCTGGCCCGGCAGGTGGCGGACTCGTCGGCGACCGTCCTCCTGGTGGGGGAGAGCGGGACCGGCAAGGAGATGGTCGCCCGCCAGATCCACCAGTGGGGTCCGCGGCGCTCCCGCCCGTTCCTGGCCCTGAATTGCGCCGCGCTCTCCGAGGCCTTGATGGAGAGCGAGCTCTTCGGTCACGTTCGAGGGGCCTTCACCGGAGCCGTCGCCCACAAGAAGGGCCTCTTCGAGGAGGCGCAGGGAGGGACCCTTTTCCTGGATGAGGTGGGGGACACCCCGCTCCCGATTCAGGGCAAGCTGCTCCGGGTTCTGCAGGACCGGGAGATTCGGCCCGTGGGTAGCACGCGCAGCACCCGGATCGACGTCCGCCTGATGGCGGCCACGAACCGGGAGCTGGGAAAGCTGGTGGCCGACGGGAAGTTCCGGGAGGACCTCTACTTCCGCCTGAACGTGGTGGGCCTGTCCCTCCCGCCACTCCGGGAGCGCCCGGAGGACATGACTCCCCTCGTCAAGCACTTCCTCGAGCGCTTCGCCCGCGAGATGAAGCGGCCGGTGCCCCGCCTGGCGGCAGAGGCGGAGGCTCTCCTGGTCCGGTACCACTGGCCCGGGAACGTTCGGGAGCTCCAGAACTTGATGGAGCGAGCGGTGGTTCTCACCCGAGGAGATCGGATCGAGCCGGCGGTCCTGGCGCCTGCCCTCCAGGCCCAACCCACCGGGGACGCCCTTCCCCTCCACCTGCCGTTCCACGATGGCGTGAAGGCATTCAAGCGACAGATCCTGCGCCACGCCCTGGAGCGGACAGCCGGGAACCAGACCCGTGCCGCCCGCCTGCTGGGACTGCAGCCGACCTACTTCTTCCGCCTGATGCGTACGCTCGGTCTGAAGCCCCCAAAGTCCGCCTGATCTGACATAAGCTTACTATTATATTATATGCAGTTATGATATATTCTCTAATGTAGATTATCGCTATATTGATCCGCGGAAAACGGGAACGCCCCGAGGGCTGCTCGGGGCGTTCCCGGGGGTATGCGCTGGTTCGACTCAGCGCCGCTCGTGATCTCGGCGCGGTCGCAGTTCCGCTTCAGGCTCCCCACGGCCCTGGGGCGGTACCTCCCCCGTCCCGTCGCAGGTGGGACAGGGGAGTACTCCCCGGCCCTGGCAGGTGTCGCAGGCGCTGACACCGCCCCCCGTCTCCCAGTCCCCCCCCTCGCCCCGGCATTCGGGGCAGCGGATGACCTGGTCGCCACTGCAGGTGGGGCAGAGAGGCATCGCGGACCTCCGCAAGGCCTTTATCTTACCGGCGGGGGGAGGCCGGCGCAAGGCGGGGAACGGAAGAGGGACGTGAGATCTTCCGGCGGCTGGCGGCTTCTGCCGACGTGGCGGTGGAGAACTTCCGCCCCGACGTGATGGACACCCTGAGGCTGGGACCGGAGGTCCTCCGAGCGGTGAACCCCCGGCTCATTTATTGCAACATCTCCGGGTTTGGCCGGGATGGCCCCTACCGGGCCCGGCGGAGAACGAGTTCGGGCGGAATGGAGGCCGGACGCGGCCCTCGGGCCCGCGGAGGCGAGGATGAGCAAACGGCGTGCGTGCGGGCTGGTTACGGCAGGAATCCTCGGGGCGGTCCTTCTGACGGGGCCGGCCACCCCCGAGGAGCCCTGCGGTGCTGTCTACCCCCACATCAAGGACAGCCAGCTCAAGGTGGCAGTGGTCGCCCAGACCCCGGAGCGGTTCCAGGCGAGGCTCCGGAACACCGATCCGTCCATCACGGCCAAGAACACGACCGTCCTGGTGACCTTCTGGAATGCTGCCAACCAGCCCATCGAGAGCAGCTGCGTGCGCCTCGGGGATGTCCGGCCCGGCCAGGAGGCGGACTTCGAGGTGACCCTGCCGGGCGGGACCGCCCGGATCAGCGCCGGGGCCCAATCCACCTGGGACCGCTGACGGGCCGAGTCCTCCGCCGAGCCTTCCCCCCACCGGATGCAGCCATCTGCGCCACGCGTCACCCGCCCTCATCACTCGCCCCGCTTCCTTCCCCCCTCGCGTGCTGGCAGGGCACGGCGCTGCACCGGATGCGTCCTCGCCCGTCCCCGCGGGAGGCGGACCGGATCGTCCTGGGAGTAGGGGACCCCGGCGCGCAGGGCATCCTCCGCCTTCTGCAGCTCCCGCCCCAGGTAGGCCGCGTGCGCGAGGGTTCCGGGGAGGCGCCGCTGGAGGATGGCCTGGCAGAGGCCGGCCGCGTCCCGACCCAAGAAGCGCCGGGTGAGCGTCCCATCGCGCCGGTAGTGCTCGCAGCAGATGCGGCCGTCCGGCGTCGGGGCCAGGATGACAAAGTAGCCGGCCGGATCCAGGCCGTGGTCACGGGGGGTGAGGGTGGGCGCCTGGACTGTCGCGCCCCGGGGGACGTGCCGGTCCCCTCTCGCCCGGCGCCGGGGGATTCGCCCCACCTCGCGCAGGATTCGGTCTACCCGGCGGGTGGAGCCAAGGTCCATCAGCCTGACGCGGCACCGCACGAGGGCGATCGACCAGGGGTTCAGGTTTCGCAGGGGGGCAAGCCTCGGGAGGCCCCGGATGCGTCCGGTAGGAGTCAGCCCGGCTCCCCAGAACCGGCGGAGCGCTTCCCGGGCCGGCACCCCCCTCGGATCCCTGCCGCAGACCAGGAGGCTCTGGATGGCGGGCCGGGCGGCCAGGTTGGCCACCAGCCGCTCCAGGCCGCGGGGGATGCTCAGGAGGGGGCCGACAAGCCCCACGGCCGGGCCCACGGCTCGGGAGAGCCGCGCGGCCGGCGCCAGTCGGGCCGGGAGCTCCCGCTCGGCGAGGGTACAGATGGCCACCCAGCCCTGGGCGGCGCCGTCCTGGACCGCAGCCGCCGCGGCAAGCCCGCCCCCCGGAGGATGCCACCTGGCCATCGATCGCCCACCAGGCTTTCCCGACCCGACCAGAACGACTTGTTATTCTAGGGAGGGCATGGTATGAAAACAAGCGGCTGTCGTCCAGCGGCGTCGGGAGGGATCCCGGCCTCTATGGCCAGCGACCCGGACCAACTTCGACTGCCCGACCGCATCCCGCCCGGTGCCCGACCCCGGAGGCTGACCCGCCCCCCTCGCTCCCCGGCCGGCCCCCCGCCCATTCTCGTGCGCCCCATCTCCCCGCTGTCGTCCCTGCCTGAGCTGCCCCGCCCGGGGGACCCTGGGGTCCCGCAGGCCCGAGGAAAAAAATCGTGTCGCACCCCCACAATCTTGTTGAAGGGCACCGGGGATTCTGCTATAGACACACACTCGAATACCCATGGATCGGAGGCCGCGGCAACCGCGCGGGGAGGTGCCGATGCTCGAGACGCCGACGTGCTACACGCTGGCGGTCGGTGCGGCTGAAGGGGAGACCGAGCTGAACGCGTTCGACAACGCCCTGCTTCAGGCCGGGATCGGCAACGTCAACCTGGTCAAGGTCAGCAGTATCCTGCCCCCGAAGGCCGCCTTCTGCCCGGAGGTCGTGTTGCCGCCGGGAGCCCTGGTCCCCACCGCGTACGCCAGCATCAGCGGCGACACGCCCGGTGAGCGGCTGGCTGCCGCCGTCGGGGTCGGGCTCTCGCGGGACGGCTTCGGCGTCATCATGGAGTTCCACGGCCACTGCGGGAAGGAGGAGGCGGAGCAGCGGGTGGAGGAGATGCTGCAGGCGGCCTTCGAGCGGCGGCGGCTGGCGCTGACGGAGATGCGGATCCGGGCGGTGGAGCATACCGTGGGCCGCCTGGGAACGGTGGTGGCGGCCGTCGTCCTCTGGTACGAGGGAGGGAACGGGGGGCGGCCGTGATGGAGTTCTGGTTCACGGAGCGCCAGACGGCCGATCTGAGCCTGAGCTTCCGGGTGAAGGAGAGCCTCTGGGTCGAGCAGACCCCCTACCAGCGGCTGGCCATCCTGGACACCATCCAGTACGGGCGGATGCTGGTCCTGGACGGGGCGATCCAGACGACCGAGGTGGACGAGCACATCTACCACGAGATGCTGACCCATGTCCCCCTGTTGATCCATCCGCGGCCCCGGCGGGTCCTGGTGGTGGGAGGCGGGGATGGAGGGACCGTCCGGGAGGCGCTGAAGCATTCCGAGGTCGAGCTGGTCGAGCTGGTCGAGATTGACGAGCGGGTGATCGCCGCGGCCAAGCGGTTCCTGCCGAGCATCTCCTGTGCCCTGGAAGATCCGCGGGCGCGGGTCATCGTGGGGGATGGTGTCGCGCACGTGGCCTCCGCCCAGGGCGCCTACGATGTCATCCTGGTGGACTCCACGGACCCCGTCGGGCCGGCCATTGCCCTCTTCGAGGAGCCCTTCTTCGCCAGCCTCCACCGGGCCCTGAAGCCGGACGGCCTGTTCGCCGCCCAGACCAAGGCCCCCTACCTGGACGGGGCCCTGATCGGCCAGATCCACCAGTGGGTCGCCAAGCGGTTCCCGGTGACCTCCCTCTACACGGCTGCCGTCCCCACCTACCCGACGGGGCTCTGGTCGTTCATGCTGGGAAGCAAGCGCCACCCTCACGACCGGCCGGACGAGACCCGGGCCAAGGCCCTGGAGACCAAGCACTACACCCCCCAGGTCCACCGGGCCGCCTTTGCTCTTCCCCGTGCCGTGGAGGAGGCCCTGGAGCGGGGCCGGAGCGCCGTGCCGTGAGCGGCCGCTTCCTGGGATGCCGGGAGGCGGAGGCGGGCGCCCGGGCGGTCCTCCTCGGGCTGCCCCTCGATGCCACGGGGTGCGGGCGGGCCGGCGTGAAGGACGGCCCGGCGGCGGTCCGGCAGGCCTCCCAGTTCCTGGAGGAGTATAGCCTCCCACTCCGGGCGGATTTCCGGGACGTGGGGGTCTATGATGCCCTCGACCTCCCTCTACCGCCCGGCAACCTGCAGGGGGCACTCAAGGCGATCGAGGACGAGGCGGGGCAAATCCTGGGGGCCGGGTTAGGGCTGCTCGCCCTGGGCGGCGAGCACCTGGTCACCCTCCCCCTGGTCCGGGCGGTGGCAGCCCGGTACCCGGATCTCCGGATCCTTCACCTCGATGCGCACGCGGACCTGGCGGATCAGTACGGGGGGGAGCCGCTCACCCACGCCACCGTGATGCGCCGCGTGGCGGAACGGGTGGGCCCCGGGAAGCTCATCCAGGCGGGGATTCGATCAGGGACGCCGGAGGAGGCGGCCTTCGCGGAGGCGAACACCCTCTGGCTCGACCCCAGGACGCCCGCCGGGTTGGACTCCACCCGGCGCGCCCTCTCGGGCCATCCAGTTTATCTCACCATCGATATTGATGTTCTCGACCCCGGCTTCGCGCCGGGCGTGAGCTGTCCGGAGCCGGCCGGCTGGACGACGGGGGAAGCGTTCGCGGTGCTGGGCGCCCTGGCCGACCTCAACGTGGTCGCCCTCGATCTCGTGGAGGTCTGCCCGCCCGCTGACGCCGGCGCAGCCACGGCGGTGGCTGCGGCCAGGATCCTTCGAGACGCCGGAATCCTCTTCTTTCACCCCTAGCTCCTGCCCTTCTCGCCCCGCTCCTCCTCCAGCAGGTATTCCAGGATCAGGTCATCGAGGGAGGCCGGGCCCTCCCGGTCATATCGCCCCGTCCGGACGGTCTGGATGACCTTCTCGTGCTGGCGCCGCATGAGGGCGCCGATCTCCTTGCTCGAATCCCGCCGGGCCAAGAGGTCAGCGTAGCCCGTCTTGACGCGGTGGAGGATCGTCCCCGCGTGATACAGCAGGGTGAGGAGGTAGGGGTTCTCCGCCCCCAGGTCCTCGGTCTGGACGTGGTAGGTCTTGTTCCGGTACTGGACGTCGGTGTTCAGGCCCGGCAACATCGTGCCCCACGATACCATCCCCTTCCGGGAGGGACAAGGGCGGCGTGGCGGGGGCCTTCCTTGGCCGGGTTTTTGCACATGCGATGTCGTCTGGTCGCATTCCGGCCGCGACGGAAGGCGGCCCTAGACGGCGGGGCTGTCCGGAGAGGGAAAGAACCAGATGGGACTGAACGGTCGGCTGGAGGAGCTCGGGCTTCCGGACGTCTTCCAGATCCTGCACCTGAGCAAGAAGTCCGGGCGTCTGGTCCTCACCCGGCGGGAGGGGGCCGGGATGATCATCTTCCGGGAGGGGCAGATCATCTACGCCGCCTCCGACTCCGTCCGCGATACGCTGGGGAACATCCTGGTCTCCCAGAAGGCGCTCACGGAGGAACAGCTCACCGCGGGGCTGGAGGAGCACTACACCGGCGCGGAGGGAAAGCGCCTGGGGACGATCCTGGTGGAGCGGGGATGGATCACCCAGGAGGTCCTCGAGCGGGCGGTCCGCCAGCAGATCGAGCGCGTCATCCACGAGTTCCTGACCTGGGAGACCGGCTTCTTCCGATTCGACCCGCTGGAGCTGGCCGACGAGGGCGAGGTCACGGTGGATGTCCAGGATTTCCTCCTCCGCCACGGCGTCAACCCCGAGAATATCCTCCTGGACGGGCTGAAGCTGCTGGGGGAGCGTCGCAAGGCGGGAGGGAGCCGCCCCGCCCCCGAGGCGGCGGCCCCGGCGAAGGGGGGATCCCCCGGAGTGAACCTCACCAGCCTGAAGCGCCTCCTCCTGGAGATGCGTTCCCCCGCCTTCACGGGGGAGGTGAGCCTCATGATCCTCCGCTACGCCGCCCAGCATCTGCGTCGGGGGGTGCTCCTGATGGTCCGGCGGGACGCGCTGACCGGGCTCAGCCAGTTCGGGCTCAGCCTCCCCGAGGGATCGCCCGACGAGCGGATCCGGGACCTCCGAATCCCCCTGGATGGCCCGAGCGTCTTCAAGGACGTGGTCGAGTCGCAGGCCTCCTTCGTGGGGTCCCTCCCGCGGAAGAAGCCCAACGAGCAGTTTCTCAAGCAGATCGGCGGCTTGATCCCCGTGGACGCCCTGGTGGTCCCGATGCTGGTCAACGGTCGTGTGGCCGTCGTCCTCTACGGGGACAATGCCCCGGATGCGCGCCCCGTCGGGCCTCCCGACAGCCTGGAGGTCCTCATGGCCCAGGCCGGCCTGGCGATGGAGAAGAACCTGCTGGAGCGCAAGATCGAGGCCGCCCCGCCGGCGCGGTAGGTCCCATTCCCGCAGCTCCCGCCCGTTTCCCTCTGCTGTGAGCGGCTCTTACCGGACCAGGTAGGTTTTGATGAGGCGGGTTCCGCACCGATCCAGCTGAACCTGGACCGTGCGGGGCGCCGGAT